>CAYGMX010000342.1:0-3816 GCA_964351055.1 uncultured Loktanella sp.
TCCTTGACCGCGTGACCGCATGGCGGCCACCGGCAAAGGATACCGCCTGCCGCTGCCTGTCTGTCTTGTGGCGGCCCAGCATCGTTTGGATCTTCAGGATGTTGCCGGGCTCGAACGACGTGCCCTTGATCCCGCGCAGGCGCGGGTCGTTCTGGTCGGGTACACCATAGCAAACGGCCAGATAGCGCCGTTCCACCGTATGGGCCGCGAATTGATCGGCCAGATGATGATGCGCGCGGTCGGATTTGGCCGCAACCAGAAGGCCCGTTGTTTCCTTGTCGATGCGGTGCACGATACCGGGCCGCTTCATGCCGCCGACACCCGACAGGCTCTCACCACAATGATGGATCAGCGCATTCACGACCGTGCCGCCCGGTGTGCCGGGGGCGGGATGCACCACCATGCCTGCAGGCTTGTTAATCACGATCAGATCGTCATCTTCATAGACAACATCCAGCGGGATATCTTCGGCACCGATATGGCTTTCCTCGGCGATGCCGACGGTGACCGCGACCAGAGCACCTTCCGCAATACGGTGGCGCGGATCGGTGACAATAACGCCATCCACCACAACCGCACCATCTGCGATCAGCTTGGCCAACCGCGACCGGCTGAGGGCGGCATCTTCGGGGACGTCACGGCCCAGCGCCTTGTCCAGACGCGGTGGCGGGTTCGGCCCGATTTCGAATGTAATGAGTGTCTCACCCATGATCGTCTCCGTGCGGCATGGGAGGGATGGTACCGCCTCCCCGGCTTGAACGGGGGACCCCTGGTTCCACAAACCAGTGCTCTAACCAACTGAGCTAAGGCGGCATCTGGGCCGATTTAACGGCATGGGATGATGATTGCAAGACCTCTAGAAGGTAATCTGCCATGTCTCTTCGACCAGATCGACACCGAAGGAATGGACAGGCACGGCGTGCGAACGGGTCAGACCGTTGCGCGTATAGATACGGCCCGCAGCCTTGTGGCTTTCGTGGGTCCAAAGGGTCAGCCCCGCATACCCCGCTTGGCGGGCGAACCCCAAGCACTGGTCCAGCAAGCTCTGTGCGACCCCCAGACCGCGCGCCGCTGGCACCACATAGAACAGGCGCAGCTTGGCTGTTGCGTCGTCAAGACGGACGCAAAAGATACTGCCAAGACGGGTATCGCCGCTTTGTGCGATCCAGCCCGCTTCGCGCAGCGGATCATGATCTGCCAGAAATGCCGCGATGATACTGGCAACAAGCGGGCCAAAGGTATCGTCAAAACCTTCCGCCTGCGCATAGTGGGCGGCATGCCGGGCAATCAGCCAATCCGCATCAGCGGCATCGAAGGGGCGCAACACAAAATCCATACCACATCTTTGCCCGCCCTGCCCTTGCCAATCAAGCCTGCGGCGCTGTACTGAATTGCAGGTCAATGCAAGAGGACGGACATGGGCATTAACAACGAGCGCGACATCGAAGCGAACATGCAGATCGGTCCAACCGATCTGGGGATGGTCCGTATCTTTATCGAAGCGGACGGTGTGGAAATTCCCATGGATTTCGAACCCGAAGAAGCCGACGAAATCGCCGATGAAATCAAAGCGGCGGCCATGGCGGCCCGATCAGTCAAGAAAAAGCGCTAGGGTCTTCCGCGCGCGGTTCAGCTTCACCAGGGGCCCGCACACCCCGGATCGCGCGCTAGCTGTGCGCGGATCGCCGCATGCCGTGCGAACTTCTGTACCATCACTTTGCGCCGCGCCGGTGCCAGTTTGCTTTCTGGCCCCATGCGCACAATTTCGGCGTCATAGGCATCGGCCAGAATAAGGCCGGTGTCATCGGGCAAAAGTTCGGTCGGGAAATCACTGTCGACTGCCCAGAAGAACCGGTCGCACCATTCAAGGTAGCCCTGCCATTTCCGGTCTGCATGGAAATCGGCACGGCCGGACTTGCATTCGATAATCCAGACTTCGCCCTTGGGACCAAGCCCCATGACATCAACGCGCAAGCCAGAGGCGGGCACCAGCTCTTCGACGCTGACAAAGTCATGCCCGCGCAAAGCGCGCGACACGCCCCGCGCCAAAAGCTGGCCGGGCATCAAGGGGGCAGTGGCGACATCATCCGGCATGGACGTAAACCTGAACAATAGGTGAACAAAACTCAAGACAAAAGTTTTGCAAGGCATCGAAGACGGGATCTGCGCCATGCACGGCGAAAGGATCAGGCAAAGCGGGCAAAACAACACAGGGTCCGCCTTGCCCGTAATCCCTTGCGACTCACCATTGTGGCAATCCAAACCTGCGATCACTCGTCGATTTCCCGATCACAGAGGTGGTACGACTGCGCCAAAGACACGTCTTCATAGATATCAATGACTTAGATCAATTCTCACACGATCTGTTCATCTAATATGTTCAGCTTTATGACACAACTTAGGCGTTTTCCTTACGAGTCACGCGCCGAAAGCCTTCGCAACGTCACGTTTTGGTCCGCTTTTCCCGTTACGCCTAAGGCAAGGGAAAATAGGAAAAGCTGCTCATGTCACTGTTTACGAATATCACGTTTTTTGAAGTCTCACTGGCACTCCTGTTCATCGGAATGGCCGAGCGTCTGCTGCTTGGATATGCTCCGGTCGAAATGGTTGGCCGCAATGGTTGGCTGATCCGGGGCGAGATCGAAGAATAAGACCTCTTCTTCCTCTTGCCCTTCGCCCCTTGGGCGCCTACCTCTTGTGGTGACGGGTTCTGCACCTCTCGTAACACATAGGTACAAATCCAGTGGCCTTAAGCAAATCCGAGGGAGCTGGCTCTGTTCTGACCCTGGTCTGATTACCTGGCGCCCACCTGTACATACAGGTCCTCGGGATTAGTTACCTCTACGGATGCCGTGGTTCCCGTCACCTTCCCCACGACATGATCATCACCGGATCTAATTGCGCGGCCCGCCTGCGGTCACGCGGATCGGTATCAATGTGCCGCGATGGTCGTCATCGTCATTGTCGTCATTCGCCTGCAGCATAAGCATAATGGCGAACTGAACACCGCCAAAGATCGTGCCGTGAAAGAACCACAACAAAAACACGGCCAATACGCCAACGTCCGAACCGGCAATCAGTGTGCCAAGCCCCGCAACATCACGCCACAGGATCAGCGCCACAAAGACTGATGAAAGCGCAAAGCCGATTGCGCAATGCTTGAGGTAAAGTCGCATGAGATCGGGTTCGTTGCTCGGTTTCATTTGCAGCACTCCTTAAACACAACATAGTCACGATCCAGAGCACTGCAAGCCAGACGGTGTCGTCCTAGCCCCCGAATGCCTCTGGTCTGGCCTCTCTGGCCATGTGGTCGAGGACGGCATTGACGAATTTCGGTTCTTTTCGATCGTTCGAAAAGGCTTCGGCCACGCTTACAAATTCGCTGATCACGACCTTGGGCGGTGTATCCTTGCGGATCAGTTCCGCCCCGGCGGCCCGAAAGAGCGCACGCCAGGTCGGATCAATCCGCGCGATCGGCCATTTTGCAACCAAGGCACGGTCCGTCATCTGGTCAATACGGGCCTGACTGTCGACCGCTGTTTCCATCAAGGCGCGGAACGTATCGATGTCGCCTTCGGTCATTTCACCTTCTTCATAGGTGGCACCGAAGCGGTGATCCTCGAATTCCCGCACGACCGCATCAACGGTCTGCTGCGAAGCCTCCATCTGGAACAGCGCCTGCACGGCATAAAGCCGTGCTGCAGATTTCATTTTGCGGCGCTGGTTGTTGGAAATGGTCATGCTGTGGTCTTGCCGTCCGTATCGCCCGCCATCAGAATCTCGCGGGTGAACCCCACTGCCTTCTCGGCCTTGCCC
>CAYGMX010000343.1:0-3810 GCA_964351055.1 uncultured Loktanella sp.
ACTGGGGGCCATCGTGGTCTTGATGGGGGCCGTCCTTGCGGCGCTTGCGCAGGTTTTCGTGCGCAAACTGGTCGCAACCGAAAGCACCGCAGCGATCGTGTTCTGGTTTACGATCACATCCTCTGTCATGGCGCTCTTTACCTTGCCTTGGGGATGGGTTGTACCGACGGGAACAATTGCCGTAATGCTTGTCATGGCGGGGCTTTTGGGCGGTGTCGGGCAAATCCTGTTGACCTCCAGCTATCGATTTGCCGATGCATCGCTGGTTGCACCCTTCGATTATACCTCGATGATTCTTGCGCTCTTGATCGGTTACTTCGTCTTTGATGAGGTCCCGACGGGGACCATGCTGTTTGGCGCAGGCATTGTGATTACGGCCGGTGTGCTGATTATCTGGCGTGAACGCAAACTGGGATTGCAGCGCGCACAGCAACGCAAGGCCACGGGGAATATCGGGTCCTGACCCTAGGGCTTGCCCCGCTTGAAACCCATGCGTTCAAGTATCGATCCCGCCTTTGCAAGTGTCCTCCTGAAACCTGGCGGAGAGTGGGGAACATCAAGTTTCAGTGCGGCATAGATCGGCCAAAGATGCCGGGCCTCCTCGGGCGACAGATGGGCTGGCAACCGGAGCGGTGCGCCGCCTGCGATCTCAAGGAATTGCTGCGGAATGCTGAACGTCAGCGCACCTTTGGGGTATGCCATCATCTTTTGATTCAGACGCGCAATCTGGCGCGCCGTCACATCGGCATCTTCGATCAAAAGCCGGTGCTTGCGGTAGGATCCTGTGTCCCAGTTCCGCAAGATCAGCGCAAACAGGTTGGATTGGGTCGGTCGCTGTGGCAGCGGTTTTGGGTCATCCAGATGACGCGCCGGATCGCTGCGATAGAACGCATGTATGGCGACAGCGAAATCGCATTCTGTCTGGTTCAGCATCCAGTAGATCAGGCTGTCATGCGCAGGCAGTGGGGCGCGGCGGATCGTGTCAAGCCACAGATCCTGCGGCGAATCCTTGAGCAAACGTCGCAAGGCGCGTTCTGCTTCAGGAATTCTCTGTTTTTCGCGGGGCACTGATGAACCTTGGGCTTACAGGTGTCACTTCCCCATGCATATCCCATGGAAACCAGTCGAAAGTTTGGCAGAAGCGCTGCAATTTATGGCTTATTGTCAGGTATTTAGAAACAACTTATGCAATTTGGCGCCTTTGTTTTTGGCGTGGTGCAATTCTTTGTCCACGGCCTATCCGGCGGCATGCTGCAGACTGTGCAAGAATATGTTATCATGCAAATCACAAAGGAGGACGATATGACAAAGCACGTATTGGATCGACCAAGCACGCCATCACCTGCGTCACCTGCCCGTGTGATCGGCATCGTGCGCAGCTTTTATCCAAAGCCGGCAACAGTCGCATTGCAGCGGCGACGCAGAAAGCGGCTTTTGAGTGAGCGGACAAAATACTATCTGCGCTTTGCCCACGGGTATCACCCGTAGAAAAGGGGTACCGGAGCACCCCTTTTTTGCATGACTGAGAAGCGACGCTGATCAGGCGCGGACAAGTTTCTCGTAGTCTTGCGAGATTTCGCGCGTGATGGCGCCAACTTCAAAGTTGTAATCGCCGATCTGGCCAACAGGGGTGACTTCGGCGGCTGTTCCGGTCAACCAGCATTGCTGGAACCCTTCAAGCTCTTCTGGCATGATCACACGCTCATGCACCGTTAGACCTTTGTCGCGCAGCATGCCGATAACGGTCTGGCGGGTGATCCCGTTTAGAAAGGCATCGGCCTTTGGGGTATGCACTTCGCCATCTTTGACAAAGAAGATATTCGCGCCCGTTGCTTCGGCCACATAGCCCCGATAATCGAACATCATCGCGTCCGAGCAACCTTTGGCTTCGGCTGCGTGCTTTGACATGGTCGCAATCATGTAAAGGCCTGCGGCTTTTGCTTGTGAAGGCGCCGTTTCGGGGCTCGGGCGCTTCCATTTTGCGATATCCAGCTTTGCGCCTTTCATCTTGGCGTCGCCATAATAGTTGCCCCATTCCCAGACCGCGACAGCCAGGTGAACCGGATTTCTTGCAGCGGCGACACCCATATCCTCTCCGGAACCGCGCCACGCGATCGGGCGCACATAGGCATCGGTGAGCCCGTTGGCCGCGAGCGCTGCCTGCTTTGCGTCTTCGATTTCATCCACCGTGTAAGGAATTTCGAAGTCGATCAGGCGACCTGACTGGATCAGGCGTTCAGAGTGCGCGCGGGATTTAAAAATCTTGCCAGAATAGCAGCGTTCGCCTTCAAATACCGAAGAGGCATAGTGCATCGCATGGGTCAGAATGTGGACATTGGCGCTGCGCCAGTCGACCAACTGGCCATCCATCCAGATCTTGCCGTCTCGATTATCATATGCGCCTGCCATTTATTCCTCCGCAATTTTGCATTAGTTACGCAAGTGTGTCCGTTTCGGACATATTCTTGCGTAGTTTCTGCGTTTCGCTAGCAGTTGATTCTTGGAATGTCAACAAAGCTGACGTATTGTCGACGGGAATAGGGGAGAACACCGATGAGCGATGGGTCACAGCCGCAGATGGGGCAAAGCCTGCTGTTCCTAACTGACGAACAGCTGCGTAAGGGGATTGAGGCGATGTTCTTCGCCTACCGTGGTTTCACGGCTGACCCTGACCGGATCCTTGCAGAAAAATCCTATGGTCGGGCGCACCACCGCGCGATCCATTTCATTCACCGCAGTCCGGGCACAACGGTCAATAACCTGCTGTCCATTCTTGGCGTTACAAAACAGTCGCTTAATCGTGTGTTGCGCACTTTGATCGAAGACGATTTGGTAGCGAGCACCATTGGGCGGAAGGACAAACGCGAGCGCCACCTGCATTTGACCCCCACAGGGGCCGCGTTGGAACGCGCTTTGTCAGACGCACAGCGGGACCGGATGCGCGCGGCGTATCGCGCAGCTGGTCCGGCAGCGGTTGCTGGTTTCCGGCAGGTGCTTGAGGCGATGATGGATGACGAGACGCGCCACCACTACGAGGCGATGAAGGATAGACCGGAATGAAGAGTGACGATGCCCACCTGCTGATTGTCGATGACGACGAGCGCATTCGCGGATTGTTGCAGAAGTTCCTGATGCGATCCGGTTTTCTGGTCAGCACCGCCCGTGACGCTGCCCATGCGCGGCGTATTCTGTCAGGGCTGGAGTTCGATCTGATTGTTCTGGATGTCATGATGCCCGGCGAGGATGGCATGTCTTTGTGTCGTGATCTGCGCAAGACGATCACAACCCCGATTATGCTGCTGACAGCAAAAGGCGGCACCAATGATCGGATCACCGGACTGGAAGCCGGTGCAGATGATTATCTGCCCAAGCCGTTCGAACCCAAAGAATTGCTTTTGCGGATCAATGCGATCCTGCGTCGTGTTCCGGCCGCAGAGCCTGCGATCGTACTACCCAAAGTCCTGAACATGGGACCTGTCCGCTATGATATCGAACGCGGCGAGATGTGGAACGGAAACCACCTTGTCCGCCTGACAGCCACCGAAAGCCAGTTGATGCGGATTTTTTCGGGATGCCCGGGCGAAGCTGTCACCCGCACAAGGCTGGTGGAGGAACTGAGCCGTTCGGGAGGTCAAACGCAGGAGCGTGCGGTAGATGTTCAGATCACCCGTTTGCGCCGCAAGATCGAGGTAGACCCCAAGCAACCCCGCTATTTGCAGACAGTCCGCGGCGCAGGGTACATGTTGTCGCCGGAGTAAGGGGGCCAGCCCCCGTCCCTGCGGGACTCCCCCGAGGTATTTTGGAACAAAA
>CAYGMX010000344.1:0-1187 GCA_964351055.1 uncultured Loktanella sp.
ACCCAGCCCAAACTGATCCTGTCGGACGAAGCCACAGGCAATCTTGATCCTGAAAGCAAATCGCGGATCCTTGATTTGTTATTCGAACAGGCGACCATCGCTGGCGCCGCCGTTTTGGCTGTCACGCATGACCATGAATTGTTGCCGCGGTTTGAGCGTGTGCTTGATTTTGCGCAATTCCGCGAAGGGGCCGACGCATGAACGCGCTCTACCTCGCTTTTGCCTATCTGCGCTATCACTGGGGGCGCAGCCTTGTGCTGACACTGGTGGCCGCGTTGATTATGTTTGTGCCAGTTGCCACACAGATCCTGTTATCCACAAGCGAACGTGCGCTTATCGCGCGGGGCGATGCAACACCGCTCTTGCTGGGCAGTCGGGGGTCGCAGTTGGATCTGACGATGGCCGCGCTCTATTTTTCCGACGAACGCCCCGATCCGGTGACAATGCGCGAGGTCGAAGCGGTCTGGGACAGCGGGCTTGCTATTCCAATTCCCGTTCACTCCGCTTTTTCATCGGCAGGCTTCCGGATTGTCGGCACAACGCTGGACTACTTCGATTTCCGGGGGCTGACCCTGTCAGACGGGCGCGCGCTGTCGGTCCTCGGTGATGCGGTGATCGGCGCAGAGGTTGCGCAAACGCTCGGCAAAGGGGTTGGGGATACCCTCGTGTCCTCGCCCGAGAACCTCTTTGATCTGGATGGCGTCTATCCGTTGGAGATGCCGATTGTCGGCGTGCTTGCGCCCACCAACTCCCCTGACGATCAGGCTATCTTTGTCGATATCAAGACCGCTTGGGTCATTCAGGGGATCGGCCACGGGCACGAAGATGTGGTGACGGCGGCGCAGGTAGCAGAGGGAACTGCGGGCCTGTCCAATGCGGCCGTGGTGCAATACCAGCGGATCACCGATGAAAACATTGAAAGCTTTCACTTTCACGGCAGCCAGGACGGGTTTCCGACATCGGCGGTTATTGTGGTCCCCAATGATGAACGGTCCGGCACGATCCTGAAAGGCCGCTATCTGGATAGCGAAAACCCGGCCCAGTTGATTGAACCGGCCGGTGTGATCCAAAGCCTTGTTGACCGCATTTTCCGGATCAAATCGCTTTTGGATGCCGTCACGCTGATCATCGCCGTTGCGGCGCTGGCGGCAATCGGGCTGGCGGTGTTTCTGAGCTATCGGTTACGC
>CAYGMX010000344.1:1197-3802 GCA_964351055.1 uncultured Loktanella sp.
CCCCCCCCCACGCGGGCTGCCCGTGACCCGCAGCTCTCGCCGCCCCGCCCGCGAGACCGCGCCCGCTCGCAAACTCGCTCCGCGACGCGGCATGGTTTTGCGGCTCTTGTCTGCCGAAACATTCACATTACTATCATTATCAGCGATTATTGCTGCAACAGGGGCGGCCCTTGTGTCGCGCAATTCCGAAGCTTGGGTAGGTTGGTTGCTCGCGCTTGGTTCATAATCCTCAGGAGGTCGTATGAAACGTCATTTTATCACTGCATCGCTCGCCAGCATCATTGCTGCAACGCCCGCCCTTGCCCACTATGGCATGATAATTCCCAATGACCCAATGATCAGTCAGGAGGACGGACGGAGCGTTGCGCTGACCATGTCGTTCTCGCATCCGTTTGAAATGGACGGAATGATGCTTGATACCCCTGTGGCTTTTTCAGTCACGCATCAAGGGACAGTGACAGACCTTCTCGGCGACCTGCAAGATGCGACCGTGATGGATGATCAGGGTTATACACTTGATTATCCTCTGGAGCGTCCAGGTACTTACATTTTCGCGATGGAACCCCAGCCTTATTGGGAACCTGCCGAAGATGCCTTCATCATTCATTACACAAAAACCTATGTGACCGCCTATGGCGATGACGAAGGCTGGGATACCGAGCTGGGCCTGAAAACCGAAATCGTACCCCTTTCCAAGCCCTTTGGCCTGTGGGAGCATAACGTCTTTCAAGGGATCGTCAAAATGGACGGTGAAGCCGTCCCATATGCCGAGGTCGAGGTCGAGTTCTTCAATGACGGTGTGGGTGCCACTGTGCCGGATGAGCTCATGATCACGCAAACGGTGAAGGCGGATGCAAACGGGGTCTTTACCTATGCACCGCCATCCGATGGCTGGTGGGGTTTCGCCGCTTTGAACACCGCCGACTACACCCTCACCGAAGAGACTTCGGGTGAAGAGAAGGCGGTCGAACTCGGCGCTGTGATCTGGGTTCACTTCGAAGAGTGGACCGGACAGTGAACCGGGCCTTTGCCTTGGCTTTCATTTGTGCTGTTGCCCCTGTCGGGGCGGCGGCACATCAGTTGACGGTTTTTGCAGCGGTCGACTGCGAAATGGTGACCGTCGAAGCTAAATTTTCGAATGGAAATCCGGTCATGCTTGGCGATGTGCGCGTGCTTGATGGCGACAACACCCTACTGATGACGCTCCCCATTAACGAAGACGGAACGGTGGCCATTCCGCTTGACAGTGTGGACCATTCAGGCGGTCTGATGATCGAAGTCGATACCGGTAGCCACGACAATTACTGGATCGTCACGCCCGACGACATTGCACGCAGTTGCCAGAGTTGATCAAGATGGCGCAATCAAGACGTCTGTTGGCTGTTGTGTTGGCTCTTTTTGCCGCGGGTTCTGTCGCGGCACAGGATCGGACCCGTGTTGTTACTGTAAATTACCCCTTACAGTATTTTGCTGAACGCCTGCTGGGGGATAGCGCGGATGTCATTTTTCCTGTGCCACAGGATGTCGATCCGTCTTTCTGGCGTCCGTCCATCGCCGATATCAGCACGATCCAGTCAGCCGATCTGATCTTGTTGAATGGCGCAGGCTTTGCGACTTGGGTTGATCGGGTATCTTTGCCACGCTCCAAAGTGTTGAACACAACCTCAGCCATCGAAGACCAATTCATCCGGACCGAAAGCATCACCCACAGTCATGGTGACGGTGACGAACATTCACACGAGGGGCTCGCATCCTACACATGGCTCGACCCGATGCTGGCCATCGCACAGGCCGAGGCTGTCGGGGCCGCAATCGGCGCGCGCGGCATCGCGGCAAGTGAAGAGGTCGACCTAAGGCTTGACGCACTGCGATCCGAACTCAACGCCTTGGATGCAGAGGCTCAAACCGCACTGGCGGACTTGGGGGATGTCCAGATGATTGCGACCCACCCCCGCTATCAGTATTTTGCACGACGTTATGGATTGTCGATTGTGGCGCTTCAATGGGAGGCAGGGGCGATGCCAACCGAAGCTGAAATCGCCGACCTTCGCGCACTGGTTGAGGGTTCCGGCGCGCAGGTGTTGATATGGGAGGCCGAGCCACCCGCCGCGGCATTCGAGATCACCGCAGGGCTGGGGTTGCAGAATGTGGTGTTCCCGACGCTCGCCCACCAAGTCGAAGGCCGCGTTTTCACAGAGGTATTCGCAGAAGCAATCACTGCGATGTCCGGAATTGAGGCGAGATAGACAGGTCAGAATTCGTGGCGCAGCGGGCCCTAGAAACAGAGACCGCGGTATTTGAGACCTGCAGGGCGATCAAGATAGAAACGTGGAAAAGCTTCAGCTAGAGAGCCGCAGCTTTATACGGTCGTGCGATGCAAGCTCCCCGATGCAGCCTTGCCGTTAATTGGCGGCGGGGTCATCGGGCAGCGTGTCCGTCACCGTATCCGGCAACAGGTCGGGTTGCGCGGCGCGGGCCTGCTGCAGCCTTTGCAAGCTCAGATGACGCGCGGTGCAACTAGTGCAGTCGGCTTCGGCGTCGCCGGCGGGGCTGAACGCCCATGCACTGCCAAGCACGGCGAGAAGCACCAAGAGCCCCGTTCCTG
>CAYGMX010000345.1:0-3785 GCA_964351055.1 uncultured Loktanella sp.
TCGCTGGCGCGCTCGTGGGGGCCCTCCTTGTTACTATCGCGATTCCGAGCTCGGTTGCACCGCGTGAGATAACGACTCCTACTGGCAGCCATAGAAACCCCATCGCAGCTGTCAGAACTACGAAGTCAACAGTGACGGCACCGTCTTCGTCGTTGCGGAAGTTTTTGATAAAGTTAAGCATTGTATTCCCTCCTCAGGGTATTAGCAGAATTTGTTTCGTTCCTCGCCGGTGTCTGGGGCAACTTGTTGACTGCGCCATCCCCGTCTTGGATGAACATATATAGCCAGTGGAATGGGGCAGCAGTTTGGCATCCAGAGAAAATTTTGGGTCAGACGCTGAAAACGGGCCAAAAGCAGCGTAAGGTACTGTTCTTAAATGAAAGAAAAATTCATCTTTCGTTAATATTTGTCTGTTTTCGTTGCGGAAATGCCTGTAATTGATCTGAATCTGCGCTCATTGTTCCCTAAAACTTGGACTATTGGCTGTTTTCTGCCATCTTTAAATGAACAACAACCGGCGAGCAGGCCCAAAAAATGAATCGACTTATCATCGGCATAGTCGCGCTGGCCGCGATCCATGGTGCAACGGCGGCTGGCGCCGAAGTCGAGCGGCTGCAGCCCGACTTCAGCTTCAAGCGTGTGACAGTTCCGGCGGCAAATGCCACAAGCCGGATCACCGTCCAGATTGATCCGACGGCCCCACGTCTTGGTCCGGTTTATGCCGAACCGATGCCGGAACCTGTGCGCGCGCCGGGGCCGGTCGCTTTGCCGCAACCGTCTGGGCTGGAATGGTTCTGGACAACAGTATCACCGGCCATTGGTGAAACAGGGGCTGTCCGCTTTCAAAATGCCATGGCGCAGATCAACAATCCGCCGCAGGGGTCCGCAGTTTCCGTGCCGCGCTTGCAAGCGCTTCAGGATATCGCATCAGAACACGGTTTGCATATCTTGCGCGAGACTGTCGGAACGCAGGTTTCTCCTGCGCTTGTCCTTGCCGTGATTGCGGTAGAAAGCGCGGGGCGCCCCGAAGCTGTCAGTTCCGCAGGCGCCGAAGGCTTGATGCAGTTGATGCCCGATACGGCCACGCGTTTTGGTGTCACCGACAGCATGAACCCCGGCCAGAACATCAAAGGCGGCGTTGCCTATCTGAACTGGTTGCTCAATCACTTTGGCGATGATCCGTTGCTTGCGCTTGCAGGTTATAACGCAGGCGAGGGGAATGTTCGCCGCTATGATGGCGTGCCGCCGTTCAGCGAGACGCGGGCCTATGTCCCCAAAGTTCTGGCGGCTTGGCAGGTCGCCAAAGGCCTGTGCCGTACCCCGCCGGAACTGATCACTGATGCTTGCGTGTTCAACGTCAACGGGATCTAGACCGAAAAGGCATCTGCCCATTCGGGGTGTTTGCGGCGTTGTGCATTCACAAAGGGGCAAAGCGGCACGATCTGAAAGCCTTTGCTGCGCGCATCCGCGATGAACTCGCGCAACATCATCAACCCGATCCCTTCACCTTCGTGTCCCGGCGCGACCAGCGTGTGGTCGGCGATCACCAACTTGGGTGACATGACCGAATAGGTCAGTTCGCTCTCTCCGGATGCATGCACGATATAATAGCGGCCTTTGCTGCCGTTTTGTTCGTGCATGATAGACAGCTCAGACAATGCGGGCCTCCGTTGCGGCGCGCAGGTCTGCTTCGGTGACGCCCGTGGCGGTTTCGACGATCTTCAAACCGCCCTCGACCACGTCCAGCACACCGAGGTTTGTGATGATCCGGTCTACCACGCCCTGACCCGTCAGTGGCAAAGTGCAGGATTTCAATACTTTGCTTTCGCCGTGCTTGTTGGTGTGATCCATCACAACAACGACACGGCCAACACCCGCGACCAGATCCATCGCACCGCCCATGCCTTTGACCAGCTTGCCCGGAATCATCCAATTGGCCAGATCGCCATTCTCTGCGACCTCCATCGCGCCAAGGATCGCCATCGCGATCTTGCCGCCGCGGATCATGCCAAACGATTGCGCGCTGTCGAAATAGGCCGTCTGTGGCAGTTCTGTGATCGTCTGTTTGCCCGCATTGATCAGGTCCGCATCTTCTTCGCCGTCAATCGGGAAGGGACCCATGCCAAGCATCCCGTTTTCGGACTGCAAGGTCACCTCGATCCCGTCGGGAATATAGTTGGACACCAGCGTCGGAATTCCGATGCCAAGGTTCACATACCAACCGTCTTGCAGTTCTTGCGCGGCGCGCGCCGCCATTTGGTTGCGATCCCACGCCATTATGCTGCCCTCACTGTGCGTTGCTCGATCCGCTTTTCATGCTCGCCCTGTACCAGACGATGCACATAGATGCCCGGCAGGTGGATGCTATCGGGGTCAAGACTGCCGGTGGGGACGATTTCCTCGACTTCGGCCACGCAGACCTTGCCGCACATCGCGGCGGGCGGGTTGAAGTTGCGTGCTGTCTTGCGGAACACGAGGTTTCCGGTCGCGTCGGCCTTCCATGCTTTCACGATCGCAAGATCGGCAAAAATTCCTTCCTCAAGGATATAAGTCTGGCCGTTGAAGTCCTTGTGCTCCTTGCCTTCGGCAATCACGGTGCCCACGCCCGTTTTCGTATAGAAACCGGGGATACCGCAGCCGCCTGCGCGCATCCGTTCGGCCAGCGTGCCTTGGGGATTGAACTCAAGCTCCAATTCGCCGGAAAGGTACTGTCGCATGAATTCCGCATTCTCGCCGACGTACGAACTGATCATTTTCTTGACCTGACGGGTTTGCAGCAGAATACCGATCCCGAAATCGTCGACCCCTGCGTTGTTGGAGGCAAAGGTCAGATCCTTGGTGCCTGCGTCCTTGATGGCGGCCAGCAAGAGCTCTGGGATGCCACACAGGCCAAAGCCGCCTGCCGCGATAAACATGCCATCGTGCAACAGTCCATCAAGGGCTGCTGCGGCGTTGGGATAAATTTTCTTCATGCATCCTCTCCCGATGTTTCCCGCAACTTGTGGCGTCCAACCGCAGCGGAGTCAATAAATTGCCGCATCGCAGCACGGTGATGCCGGACGCAAGCGACAGCAAAGCAAAAGCGATGCATGCTGCTAGGCTTTCTTGGCGACCGTTTTCTTCTTTGCAACGGTCTTTTTGGCGGGGGCCTTCTTGCGGGCAGGTTTTTTCTTGCCTGCCTTTTCGGCCCGTTCGTCGATCAGATGCACGGCCTGCGCGAGGGTCAGATCAGCGGGTTCGATGGTGTCTGGGATCGTCGCGTTGATCTTTTCCCACTTCACATAGGGGCCGTATTTGCCGTCAAAGATATTGACGGGGCCGCCTGCTTCGGGGTGATCACCCAATTCGCGGATCGGCGCGGCCGCTTTGCCGCGCGCACCCCGTGATGCGACCTTTTCCGCCAAAAGCTGCACAGCGCGGTTCATTCCCACCGTCCAGACCTCATCAATGCTTTCAAGGTTTGCGTTTGTGCCACCGCGCTCCGAAGTGCTCGCGGCATGTTTCAGATAAGGGCCATAGCGCCCGATGTTGGCCCAGACCGGCACCCCGTCTTCGGGGTGCGGCCCCAGTTCGCGGGGAAGCGACAGGAGCATCACCGCTTGATCCAGCGTTACCTCTTCGGGCTCCCAATCACCGGGGATACTTTGGCGCGGGGGCTTCTTATTCTCTTCCGTAACAGCGCCGCGCTGGGCAAAGGGGCCGAAACGACCCTTGAAAATACGGATTTCTTCACCCGCATCCAGCCCCAGCAGCTTGCCTTCTGGCGGAATGGCCGATGCCTCTGC
>CAYGMX010000346.1:0-3781 GCA_964351055.1 uncultured Loktanella sp.
ACTGACCCGCGATGTCGATGACATGGAGCGGTTGCTAGATGCATTTCTTGACTTTGCGCGCAGCGACGCCAGCGACAGCCTCGAGCCGACTGTACCAGCGAGCATCGTCCGTGATGTTCTCGACGACGCAAAGCGCAGCGGTCAAAATCTGGTGCTTGGCACGGTTGAGGGCCCCGATGATCCGGTTGGCATGCGTCCGCTGGCGATCCGTCGGGCGCTTGATAATCTCGTGGGGAATGCACTGCGTTACGGAAAAACAGCAGAAATCGGCGTCAGTGTCACCGAGCGGGCCGTGCGTTTCTGGGTCGAGGATGATGGTCCGGGTATCCCGCCAGAGCGCTATGACGAAGCACTCAGCCCGTTTGTCCGGCTTGATCCGGCACGCAATCAGGACAAGGGCAGCGGTGTCGGGCTTGGTCTGTCAATCGTTGCAGATATTGCGCGAACGCATGGCGGTGTGCTGCGGCTGGGTGAAAGCGCGCGGCTTGGCGGCCTCAAAGCAGAGCTTGTGCTCGCAAGATAAGCAAGTGCAGGAAGAAAAACCATAAATGAGGCGGTTTGTGTTGCTTGCATGGCCGATGCATGGAACGCATTGCAGCCAGATTGCTTTGCTGTAGGATCGCATCATGAGCAAGAGTATGACTTTTTTTGATGAAATGGTTTCCACGGCAGGGGCCAGACCACCTTACGAAACCTACCATGCATGGTTTTCCGGGCAGGACGCGACCCGTCTGGCGACAAAGGCAAAAGAAGCCGAAGCGTTTTTCCGCAAGACTGGGATTACCTTCAATGTTTACGGGCAGGACGATGCAGAAGAGCGCCTGATCCCTTTCGATCTTGTGCCGCGTATTTTGTCGAACAGTGAATGGACGAAACTTGCCAAAGGCATCGACCAGCGCGTTCGCGCGATCAATGCATTCCTGCATGACATCTATAACCGGCAGGAGATATTGCGCGCCGGTGTCGTGCCGATCGAGCTGATTGCCAATAACGACGCGTTTCTGCCACAGATGATCGGGTTCAGCCCGCCAGGCGATGTTTATACCCACATCGTCGGAACGGATATCGTGCGCACCAGCGAGAACGAGTTTTTTGTACTCGAGGATAATGCGCGCACGCCTTCGGGGGTGAGCTATATGCTCGAAAACCGCGAGACGATGTTGCAGATGTTTCCCGAACTGTTCAGTCAGATCAAGGTGCAGCCGGTCAGCGACTATCCCAAATCTTTGCGGCGGTCACTGGCCGCCTGCGCGCCACAGTCGTGCGACGGTCGCCCTTGCGTTGCAGTTCTGACACCGGGCATACACAATTCCGCCTATTACGAACACAGCTTTCTGGCCGACCAGATGGGCGTGGAACTGGTCGAGGGGCATGATCTGCGGGTTGTGGACGGTCATATCGCGATGCGCACCACGCGTGGTTACAAACGGATCGACGTGCTTTATCGCCGTGTCGATGACGATTATCTCGACCCGCTGACCTTTAACCCCAACTCTATGCTGGGTGTGCCGGGGATCATGGATGTCTATCGGGCCGGCAATATCACAATCGCGAATGCCCCCGGAACCGGGATCGCGGATGACAAGGCAATCTATAGCTATATTCCTGATATCGTCGCGTTTTACACCGGCGAGCGCGCCATTCTGAAGAATGTCGAGACCTATCGCTGCTCAGAACCGGACATGCTGGCTTATGTCTTGGACAACCTGGCCGACCTGGTTGTCAAAGAGGTGCACGGCTCTGGCGGCTATGGCATGCTGGTCGGCCCTGCGGCGAACAAGAAAGAGCTTGAAACCTTTGCCGCCAAACTGAAGGCCAAGCCTGCCAATTACATCGCACAACCGACCCTGTCGCTTTCCACTGTGCCGATCTTTACCGAAAAAGGGCTGGCGCCGCGGCATGTTGATCTGCGGCCTTTCGCGCTTGTTTCGCCCAATGGCGTGAACATCACCCCAGGCGGACTGACCCGTGTGGCGCTGACCGAAGGCAGCCTTGTGGTCAATTCCAGCCAAGGCGGCGGCACAAAAGACACTTGGATATTGGAAGACTAGGATGCTGGGAAAAACCGCAGGTGGTCTTTATTGGATGTTTCGTTCGCTGGAGCGCGCCGAAAACACGGCACGGCTGATCGAGGCGGGGTTCCGCATTGCACTGACCCGTTCAACAGGTGCCGAAGCCGAGTGGAAATCCGTGATTGCCACATCGGCCGCGCAGGGTGCATATGAAGCGAAGCACCAGACCTACGAGAGTGAGTCTGTTGTCAACTTCCTCTTGCAAGACACTGATTATAAAAGCTCTGTGCTGTCAGTCATCAGATCGGCCCGTGACAATGCACGACTGGTCCGGACCGCGCTGACAACCGAGGTCTGGACCAGCGTCAACGAAACATGGATGGTGCTGACCGACCTGTTGAAAGACCCTATTCCGCAGACTGAATTGCCTTCGGTCCTGTCCACTATCCGCCAGCAATCGGCTGTGGTGCGTGGCGCGCTGCACGGCACCATGCTGCGCAACGATATCTACGATTTTTGCCGTTTGGGGACATTCGTCGAACGGATGGACAGCACCTCGCGCATCATCGACGTGAAATACTATTCGCTTCTGCCAGCACCGTCCTTTGTGGGCAGCAGACTTGATAATGTCCAATGGGAGACAATCCTGCGGTCGGTGTCAGCGCACAGGTCGTTCCGCTGGGCTGTCGAGGATGACTTTACAGCGCCTGCGATTGCAAATTTCCTTATTCTTGACGGGCGCATGCCGCGCTCTTTGCGGTTCTGCGCAAGCAAGATTGTGGACAACCTTGGCTATCTAGGGATGCACGATGAAACCCCAAAGAAATCCCTGCTGATGGCACAAACACTTTCCGCCCGTCTAAAGGACCGCGACATCAGTTCGGTGTTCGAAGAGGGGCTGCACGAATTCCTGTTGAGCGTGATCATCGAGAATGCGCGGATCGGTCAACAGATCGAGATTGATTACAGGTTCAACAACTGATGCGTTTGAAAATAAGCCACACAACCACCTACCGGTATGATCAGCCCGTTGATTATGCGTTGCAAAAGGTGCGCCTGACGCCCCAGCGCGTCACTGTTCAGGACGTGCTGGAGTGGGACATTTCGATCGCGGGTGGCAAGGTTGAAACCCATTACACGGATCAGTATGGCAACCATGTCGATCTTGTGAATGTCGATGTCGGGGCGACCGAGGTCAAAATCGTGGCGGCCGGAACGGTAATTACCAACAATGCATCCGGTGTCTTGGGCCAAGTCTATGGGCGCGCCCCGCTGTGGCATTTCCAGCAACCGACGCTGTTTACAACGGCCAGCACAGCAATCCTTGACCTTGCTGCTGGGGTTGCCCAACAAACAGATCAGATCGCGGCACTGCATGACCTGTCAGAACGGATACTTGCGGCTGTTCCTTACAGGGTGGGTGTCACAAACAGCCAGACACTTGCAGGCGAGGCACTGGAAATCGGGGCAGGCGTCTGTCAGGATCATGCACAGATCTTTATAGCCGCCGCCCGGTCCGAAGGGATACCCACGCGGTACGTCAGCGGTTATCTGATGATCAATGACCAGATCGAGCAGGAGGCCACGCATGCTTGGGCCGAGGCGCATGTCGACGGGCTTGGCTGGGTCGGCTTTGATGTCTCCAACGGTGTCTCGTCTGATGAAAAATATGTCCGGATCGCCGTAGGCCGCGATGCCCGCGATGCAGCGCCGGCAGAAGGCATGCGGATGGGCAGTTCGAACGAGCATATGATTGTATCCTTGCAGGT
>CAYGMX010000347.1:0-3780 GCA_964351055.1 uncultured Loktanella sp.
CATCTTCAGGTCTTCAAGCAGCAGATCGCCATAATCCTTGGTGTCTGCATACCAGCGGCTGTCCCAGGTGCGGTTGACCTGAAGACGCATACCGATCGGGTTTACTTTGTTACCCATTATGATTGCTCCTCAACTTGACGCACCTTGATGGTGATTTCAGCAAACGGCTTGATGATCTTGCCAAAACGGCCACGGGCCCGGGGGCGTCCGCGCTTCATGGTCAGGTTCTTGCCGACATAGGCCTCTGCGACGATCAGTTCATCGACGTCAAGGTTGTGGTTGTTCTCTGCGTTGGCGATGGCCGACTGAAGACATTTTTTCACATCGTCCGAAATCCGCTTTTTGGAGAAAGTCAGGTCCGTCAGAGCCTGTTCGACTTTCTTGCCGCGGATCAGGCCAGCAACGAGGTTCAGCTTTTGCGGGGAGGTACGGAGCATGCGCAGTTTTGCCATTGCTTCGTTGTCAGCCACGCGGCGGGGATTTTTATCCTGGCTCATGGCTTATTTCCGCTTCGCTTTTTTGTCGGCAGCGTGACCGTAATAGGTGCGGGTTGGCGAATATTCACCGAACTTCTGACCGATCATGTCTTCTGTGACGTTGACAGGGATATGCTTCTTGCCGTTGTACACACCAAAAGTGAGACCAACGAACTGAGGCAGGATTGTCGAACGACGCGACCAGATTTTGATCACTTCGTTGCGGCCGCTTTCGCGTGAGCTTTCTGCCTTTTTCAAGACATAGGCGTCGACGAACGGGCCTTTCCATACGGAACGAGCCATAATTAACGACCCTTCTTCTTGGCATGACGCGAACGCACGATAAGGCGCTGCGATGCTTTGTTCTTGTTACGTGTCCGTGTACCCTTGGTGTCTTTACCCCAAGGTGTCACAGGCGTCCGACCACCGGATGTCCGGCCTTCACCACCACCGTGCGGGTGGTCGATCGGGTTCATCGCGACACCGCGCACAGACGGGCGGATGCCCTTGTGACGGTTGCGACCGGCCTTACCGATGTTCTGGTTCGAGTTGTCAGGGTTCGACACAGCACCGACTGTGGCCATGCATTCCTGGCGGACCAGACGCAATTCACCCGAAGAAAGGCGGATCTGCGCATAGCCACCATCACGACCAACAAACTGGGCATAGGTGCCGGCTGCACGGGCGATCTGGCCGCCTTTGCCTGCCTTGATTTCGATGTTGTGGATGATCGTCCCGATCGGCATGCCCGAGAAAGGCATCGCGTTGCCGGGCTTAATGTCAGCCTTGGCGGATGCGATCACCTTGTCACCAACAGCCAGACGCTGCGGGGCAAGGATGTAATTCTGTGTGCCGTCTTCGTACTGGATCAGCGCGATGAATGCGGTGCGGTTCGGGTCATATTCGATCCGTGCGACAACGGCTGGCATGTCCAGCTTGTTACGCTTGAAATCGACGATGCGGTAAAGACGCTTTGCGCCCCCACCAATACGACGCATAGTGATCCGTCCGGTGTTGTTCCGGCCGCCCGACTTTGTCAGACCCTCTGTGAGGGCCTTGACGGGACGTCCTTTCCAAAGCTCCGAACGGTCGATCAGCACCAGCCCACGCTGGCCCGGCGTCGTCGGTTTGTACGACTTGAGTGCCATGTTTGCTTCTTCCGTTTGCTTGGCGGGCCTACTGGGTAGACCCTGATGTTATAGGCCCCCGTAGGTGCCCGATGTAGTGTGTCGGGGAAGAACCCCAACCTGCGTAGACCGGCGTTTACACCGGCGGTCCGCAATACCACAAAGACCGCGGAGCGAATCCGCGGCCAAAGTGATTGGGGGCGTATAGCGGGGTGGGCGATGGGTGGCAACCTAGATTGTTTGATCCTGTGCGTTTCAAGCCTTTTGCTATCGCTCCAGCGCACCCTTCCCCGCCAGTATCTTCTCCCGAAACCGCTCAATTCGTGCGATCCGCGTTGATGACTGCTTCGCCTGGTTCAAGTTGAAGGCATAGCTTTTCTGGCGACCCGGGGTCAGGGCGGCGAAAGCCTCGGCCAGTTCGGGGTCGGCGTCCAGTGCATCGGTCAGTTCCTCGGGGATCTCCACCGCGCGTTCGACCTTGGGCGCCTTGATCCCGGCAGCGGCATATCCCATCGCCTCGGCCAGATAGGTGCGGATGGTGGCGGACCGCGCAGCGACCTGCCCCGCGTCGGTAAAGCGGATCATATCGGGGTTCTGCGTGCTCGGGCCCTGCCGCTCCAACACGCCTTCGGGGTCGCGCAGCAAAGCCGCGTTAAAGAAGGAAAGGCGAAAGTCGTCGCGGAACGCCCCCATGATCGCGATGTTGCGGCCTGCATGCATATAGCACGGGTGGCCCCATTTCACCGTTTCGTCCAACCCCGCATCCAGACAGATTGCGCGCAAGGCGTCCTGCCCCACTGACCAGATCGCAGCAGAGCAATCGGGCGTGGCAAAGCGCGTACAGCGGCCGCAGCCTTTGGTAAAATAGTCTTCGATTACCGTGATCATGGCCATATCCTCATGCTGCACGAAAATCCGCCAACGCAAAAGGCCCCCGCGCTGCGAGGGCCTTTCTATTCATTCAGCGCCCGATCTTACAGACCAGTGCTCACGTCGATCGTGTTGCCTTCTTCCAGCGTCACATAGGCTTTTTTGACATCCTTGCGGGTGCCCAACGAACCGCGGAAGCGCTTCACTTTGCCTTTGGTGATCGTCGTGTTGACCGCTTTGACCTTCACACCGAACAGAGCTTCAACAGCCTGTTTGATCTGTGGCTTGTTGCTGTCGATTGCCACTTCGAAAACAACGGCATTGGCCTCAGAGGCCATCGTTGCTTTTTCAGTGATGATCGGCTTGCGGATCACATCATAATGTTCTGCTTTGGCGTTCATGCTAAACGAGCCTCCAGTGCTGCGACGCCCGCTTTGGTCAGGACAAGGGTGTCCGACTTGAGGATGTCGTAAACGTTGGCACCCATGGACGGGAGAACGTTAATGGTTGTGATATTGGCTGCGGCCTTTGCGAAGTTTTCGTTCACTTCGGCACCGTCGATGATCAGCGCACGCTTCCAACCCAAAGCACCGACCATTTTGGCCAATGCGCCGGTCTTGGCGTCCTTCACTTCGATCGTATCCACGATAACCAGCTCGCCTGCGGCCACTTTGGCGGACAGGGCGTGCTTCAGTCCCAGCTTGCGGAACTTCTTGGTCAGGTCGTGGGCGTGGCTACGCGGGGTTGGGCCCTTGTAGGTACCACCAGAGCGGAAGATCGGCGCACCGCGAGAACCGTGACGTGCGCCACCGGTGCCTTTTTGGCGATAGATCTTCTTGGTGGAATAGCTCACCTCGGAACGACCCAGTACATCGTGTGTACCGGCCATTGCCTTGTTGCGCTGCCAACGGACGACCCGGTGCAAGATGTCCTTGCGTGGCTCAAGACCAAAGATCTCGTCATTCAACTCGACGGAACCAGCGGCTTTGCCATCCAGTTTGATTGCATCAGCCTTCATTTTTATCACCCTCAGTCTCGGCGGCATCATCTGCCGGGGCTTCGTTTGCGGCTTCGGCTTCAGCAGCTTCCAATGCGGCCTGTTCTGCTTCAGCAGCGGCCTTGGCGGCAGCAGCTTCCTCAGCAGCCGCAGCGGCAGCAGCTTCTTCAGCCAATCGCTTGGCTTCTTCGTCCAGCGACTTCAGACCGGCAGGATAGATGCCGTTCTCGGGTGTCGGTTTCTTGCCCGCATCCTTGATTGTGCCCCAGCCACCCTTGGCGCCGGGAGCCGCGCCTTTGACCATGATCAC
>CAYGMX010000348.1:0-3774 GCA_964351055.1 uncultured Loktanella sp.
GAAATGATGATGACTTGCGATCAGTCTGCATTGGGCCAGAGGGCGCTTTTTCAACAATGGCCGAGGGGACAGTCTTTGTCGATCATACAACAGTCTCGGCTGCCGTGACGCGCGAGTTGCACGATCTGGCGGCACAAAAGGGCATTGCCTTTGTAGATGCGCCTGTTTCGGGTGGACAGGCTGGCGCCGAAAACGGCGCTCTGTCGGTGATGTGTGGTGGTGCCGCTGCAAGCTATGCGAGCGCCGAAACGGTGATTGGGTCATACGCAAAGCTGTGCCGCCGTCTGGGCGAGAGCGGGGCAGGGCAGATGACCAAAATGTGCAACCAGATTGCGATCGCCGGATTGGTGCAAGGCTTGGCCGAAGCATTGCATTTTGCACAAAAGGCGGGGCTTGATGGCGAAGCCGTCGTGGAAGTGATCAGTCAGGGTGCGGCGGGAAGCTGGCAAATGTCGAACCGGTATCAGACGATGCTGGGTGACAAATGGGACCATGGTTTCGCGGTGGACTGGATGCGCAAAGATCTGGGCATCTGTCTGGATACGGCCAACGAGAACGGCGCGAGCCTGCCGGTGACCGCCTTGGTGGATCAATTCTACAAAGACGTGCAAAAGCTGGGTGGCGGTCGCTGGGATACATCGTCTTTGCTGAAACGGCTACAGGGCATGGGCTAGTCCCAAGATGCCAAGCTGACTGCGGTAGGTTGGCAGTGCCGAGCGTCAGGATGTAACGGAACCTGCAAGGCAACACGGGACCGGACAATAAGGTTCAGGCCCGCCACCTGT
This sequence comes from uncultured Loktanella sp., assembly GCA_964351055.1. GTDB lineage: Bacteria > Pseudomonadota > Alphaproteobacteria > Rhodobacterales > Rhodobacteraceae > Yoonia. Next base: position 786 of record CAYGMX010000348.1, read on the forward strand.
GTGCGGTTGCTCCGATCTGGGCGTCCTAGAATAGTGTAATAGCTGCCACAGGTGGGACGTTTGCGGGGATTGGTGTGATCACCGGCGCGGGACCGGACACCTGAAGTTGGCGTGCAGCCCCCGTTGAAGGGGTAAACTGAACCCGTCGCGCCTTTTGGCCGCCAAGGCTTTGGGAAATACATGGAATTCCTTCGCGCTCCAGAAACTCCAGCGCAAAGACGGCGTTGGAATGGCCGATGTCACGGGCGTGGTCTGTCATGCGCGCACCTCCGAACAACTTGGCTTGCAAGGCGCGCCGGTCTCCTCCGGCACGCAAGACCCGATTGATCAACAGCTCCATCGCGTTGACCCCGTATTTAAGATCATTGCCGCGCGCCTCACCGTTGCCTGCAAGCAAGAAGTGGTTCATGCCGCCGACACGGGCGCGTGGGTCGAACAGACAGACGGCAACGCATGACCCCAATACTGTCGACATGATCACGGCGGGATCGGATGAAACCGCATAGTCGCCCTGCACAATGGTGATTGTCTTTTGCACAAGCGTCATACGCGCGCCTTTGCGTGGCAAGAGCGCAGCATGGCTGGTCCGATCTGCTGAATGGGCAATTGCCGGTCAACAGCACCGATTTCCATTGCCGTGCGTGGCATCCCGTAAACCACGCTTGTTGCCTCGTCCTGGCCAAAGGTCTGCGCGCCTGCACGGCGAAGCGCCAGCAATCCCTCGGCGCCGTCGCGGCCCATGCCCGTCAGCAGAGCCGCTGTCACATGCGTCGCAGAGGGCACAGCAGAATGAAACAGCGTGTCAATCGAGGGGCGATGCCCCGAGACAAGGGGTTCGTTTCGCAACTTGATCCTGAGACTGGCACTGGTCGAGAGTGTCAGATGCGCGGCATCATCGGGGGCGAGGTAGATCTGGCCCGCACGGAGCGACTGGCCGTCCTGCGCTTCGCTTACTTTGGCGTCGGTCGCTCCATCAAGTAACCGGATCAAGCTTTTTGCGTAGCGCCCGCCAGTATGCTGCACAATCAACGTGGGTGGGCAGTTTGACGAGAAATGGCCGATCACTTGGCAAATGGCATCAACACCGCCAGTGGAGGATCCGATAAGCATGACCTTTCTGGGGTCGTATCTCTGCGCAGGCAGCATTGCGGGTTCGCGTGTGAGCGGCTTTTTACGTTTGGCAATGAACACCGCCTGCGTGATCGCGGCAGAGAGGTCTGAGGCTGAGGCATCTTCATGAATGCAGGCGATGTCTTTTGCCTCGAAAACTGGCTTGGCGCCATGGGGCTGGGATACAAGGATCACGCAACCTGTTTCCATCAGTTTGAAAAGTGAGGCCAAAAGCTCGAACTCGGGACGAAGCGCAAGCGCCTGCGCGATCAGCACACAATCAGGCTGATGATGCTCTGCGTAATTGTAGGTCTGTGTGAGTGATGACGAGGAAGCGCAATGGAAATCCGGTTCCTCCCTGCGGAGACGCGCGCGAAGGTTGACCAACGTCACCGGAGAAGAATGTGTAATCACGATATGCATCGGTCGTAATCCCGTTCACTGGACCGCAAATAAAGGGCGCTGCCAGCCGTCGTGCGCGAAAGCAAGACAGAAATCCTGATCCCCTGATTCCGGAACCGGCATAGAAAGGACTCTGGTTTCATGATGTGCAGAGCGCTTGTTCCCGAATGGAAGTGGCCCTTTCACGCAAACCCCGACCTTCTGCGGCGGGCATGCCCTAAAACAACTCTACATCGGCAGCAAGCCGATCAATGTAGTGGTCAGGTCTGTGGCTTTGCGCGGTCAGGATTTGATCTTTGAGAACCCTGAGTTTGATTGGGTTCAATGTACGGTCCGCGCTTATTGACAGGTTGCTTGGCACCTCCTCGGCGATCCGTTCAAGCAAGCGCCCTGTTTCCTCTAGTGATTGTGTCAAGAAATCAACCAATTGGACGTTGAATGCCTTCGCAGGGCAGGGCTCTGTCTGCGCAAGTTTCAACAAAAGCAGCTCCTCCAAGCTCTTTACCGATGCAAGCAGGCCGTCGAGATAGACTGACGTATTGATCAACACGTCCCGGAGGTTCTGCTCTTGCGGTTTGTTTTCGTTGGTTGCGGCTGTCATAGCTTTCCAACAACGCTTTCTATGCATTGACGCATGCTTGCCGTTGAGAACGGTTTCTTTATAATATTGTTCAGACCCAGTGCTTTGCCTTTGGCAACCAGGTCAGGCGTTGGACTGCCGGTCACCAGTATGAAACCGATGCGCGCAGTGGTCCGGTTCTGGCGTAAAGCCTGCAGCAGCTGCAAACCATCCATTCCGGGCATATTGTAGTCGGACAAGACAAGATGAACCGGATCACTGATCAGTTTGTTGAGCGCCGTCTGCCCATCATTCTCTGCCTGATTTTTCCAAATACCCATTTCTTCGATGGCCTGCACCAAAAGGCCGCGACTGACGCCCATGTCGTCCACGACCATAACCCTCAAGGTATCTTTCAAGCCCATGATTTTTCTCCTGAGAATTCGGGGTTTTGTCGCGGCGCAGACCTTAATTCTCTTTGGTAAGTGGTTATCCCAACGCTGCGGAACAGGGAGAGGGCAGGCCCGCTCAGGCGTTCGGAGTGTCCGATCATCAGATGCCCCTGGTCTGATAGGACATCGCTAAATCGCTGCCAGAGCCTCGCTTGGGTGGCCTTGTCAAAATAGATTGCGGCGTTGCGGCAGAAAATGACATCAAACTTCCGTCGCATCGGCCAGTCATCGACGAGGTTCAATTCGCCAAAGGAAATCATGCGGCGGAGCGCTTCGTTCATCGCGATTTGTCCGTCATTGGTGCCGTGGTGGGCAACGAGGAAAGATCGCCAATTGGGTGGGATCGCCTTGAGCTGGTCTGCCGGAAAACGCCCCTGAGTGGCGGTTTGAACAACTTGTGGGTCCAGATCGGTTGCGAGGATCTTAATGTCGAGGCGACCGAACTCGGGTGAAGCCGCGAGAAGCG
>CAYGMX010000349.1:0-3752 GCA_964351055.1 uncultured Loktanella sp.
CTGGTTGTGGCGTGACTATCTGCGTCATCACAAGGGACTGCTGGCAGTGGCCGTTGTTCTGATGATGGTTGAAGGTTCTATGCTGGCTTTGATCAGTCGCATGATCCAGCCGATGTTCGATGATGTCTTCGGCGCGGGCGATCGCAGTGCGCTATACTTCGTGGGCTTTGCGATCATGGGCATCTTTTTTGTCCGCGCGGTGACTTCTTCGGGACAGCGGGTCGTGATGGAATACATCAAGCAACTGGCTGCCGCCGCCATGCGCAAGAACCTGCTGCGTCACCTCATGAGCCTCGATAGCGGGTTCTTCCAGATCCATCCCCCCGGCCAACTGATCGAACGGGTGCAAGGGGACGTGGGCGTGATCAACGGGGTCTGGAGCAGCCTTCTGACGGCTATCGCGCGCGATCTAGTGTCCTTGATCGGCCTGATGGCCGTCGCAATCTGGATCGACTGGCAGTGGACCTTGATCGCCGTAGTAGGCATTCCCCTGCTGATCTTGCCCGCGCTGCTTGTCCAAGGCTATATCCGCCGCCGCGCCCGAAACTCCCGCGAGATTGCAGGGCGCATTTCCACACGTCTGGACGAGGTGTTTCACGGGATCAATCCGATCAAGCTGAACGCGCTCGAACGCTATCAGGCAGAGCGGTATGATGGCCTGATTCAGGAAGGGATCGAGGCAGGCATGCGCACCTCGGTCGGACAGGCCGCAGTGCCTGCACTGATCGATATCATGACCGGCATCGGGTTCCTTGGCGTGATGCTTTATGGTGGTGCGGAAATCATTTCCGGCGAAAAGACCAATGGCGAGTTTATGGCCTTCTTTACGGCTATGTCGCTTGCCTTTGATCCCTTGCGTCGCCTTGGGTCGATGAGCGGCCAATGGCAGATGGCTGCCGCCAGTGTTGAGCGGCTGCAATATGTGCTGAACCTCGCGCCGACAATTCTGTCTCCGGCGCTGGTGACGCCGGTACCGCAGGGTGCACCACGGGTCGTTCTTGATAACGTCCACCTGCACTATGGTGACCTGCCCGTTCTCCGCGGGGCCAGTTTCGTTGCAGAGGCGGGCAAAACGACGGCCCTTGTTGGCGCATCCGGCGCAGGCAAAAGCACCGTTTTCAATGTGCTGACCAGATTGGTCGAACCGAATGACGGTCTTGTTTGCGTCAACGGAATGCCGATCAAGGATTATCAGCTTGCCGATCTGCGCGGCCTCTTTTCGGTCGTGACGCAAGACGCCGCTTTGTTCGATGAGACGCTGCGCGACAACATCCTGTTGGGCCGTGAAGACATTAGCGATGCACAACTGAAATCCGTGCTCGACGCGGCCCACGTCAGCGATTTCCTCCCTTCTTTGCCGAACGGGCTCGACAGCCCTGCCGGTCCGCGTGGGTCAAACCTGTCTGGCGGCCAGCGTCAGCGGGTCGCCATCGCGCGCGCATTGCTGCGGGACACGCCCATCTTGCTGCTGGACGAAGCGACCAGCGCGCTTGATACAAAATCCGAAGCCATCGTGCAGACCGCCCTGGAGAAACTTTCCGCCGGACGCACGACGCTTGTGATCGCGCACCGCCTGTCGACGATCCGCAATGCCGATAGTATTGTTGTCATGGATCAAGGGCGTGTCGTCGATCAGGGGGATCATGATACACTGATCGCACGCGGCGGAATCTATGCCGACCTGCACCGCCTGCAATTCTCGCAATCGGAAAGCCATGACGATGCATGACCGGACAGTACTTTCAATTGGTGGCGCGGACCGTGTCTCTTTCCTGCAGGGCCTCGTCACCAATGATGTCACCAAGGCCGCCGGCGGGATCATCTACACCGCTCTGCTGTCGCCACAGGGTAAGTATATCGCTGATTTCTTTGTCATCGGCCAAGACGATAAATTGCTGATCGATGTGGCGACATCGCATGCCCAAACTCTTGGTCAACGTCTTATGATGTACCGGTTGCGCGCCGCAATTACCATTGAACAGACCGATCTGGTTGTATCGCGCGGCACCGGCCCTGCACCGGACGGGGCGTTGGCCGATCCGCGCCATACCGCCTTGGGCTGGCGCAGCTATGGTGCGACCGATATCAGCGATGCCACCGATTGGGATGCACTGCGTGTGGCACATAGTGTGCCGGAGACAGGGATCGAGCTGAGCGAAGACACCTATATCCTCGAGGCGGGCTTTGAGGCGCTTCACGGGGTCGATTTCAAGAAAGGCTGCTTTGTCGGACAGGAAATTGTCGCCCGTATGAAGCACAAGACAGTGCTTCGCAAAGGTCTGGCGCAAGTGGCCCTTTCGGGCACCGCGACCCCGGGCGAAGAGATCACGGCAGATGGAAAACCGGTGGGCACCCTTTACACCGTATCAGGCGACCGCGCGCTCGCCTTCCTGCGGTTCGACCGCGCCGAAGGCGAGATGCGGGCCGGTCAGGCCATCCTGACCAGACTGCCCTAAGATCAGGCGCGCTCTGTATATTCGAAGGTCTCGGTATTGACGACGATGTCTTCATCCTGTCCGACGAAAGGCGGGATCATGACGCGCACGCCGTTGTCAAGGATCGCAGGCTTGAAGCTGTTGGCTGCGGTCTGACCTTTGACCACAGGCTCTGTATCCACGATCTTGCAGATAACCTTCTGCGGCAAGCTGACGTTGATCGCCTCTTCACCATAGTATTCGACCTTGACGGTCATCCCATCCTGAAGAAACGGACGGCGATCGCCCAGAATATCAGCGGGCAATGCAATCTGCTCATAGGTCTCGCTGTCCATGAAGGTCAGCATGTTGTCGGCTTCAAAGAGAAATTGCTGGTCCTTCTGGTCCAGACGTACACGTTCCACCTTGTCGGCTGACCGAAACCTTTCGTTCAGCTTGCGGCCATCACGCAGGTTCTTGAGTTCCACCTGAGCAAAGGCGCCCCCTTTGCCGGGCTTGACGTGGTCCACTTTTACAGCGGCCCAAAGGCCGCCTTCATGCTCAAGCACATTGCCGGGGCGAATTTCGTTACCGTTGATTTTGGGCATGTCTCACCAGATGTCAGATTGTCGGAAAGGTTGATTGCAGTCTCAGGCAGCCTATATCTGGGAGGTGGGTGTCTGACAAGATCATGAACGCTGGCGGGAAAGCGATGGATGAGCTATGCATCATACGCATGGCTGCCATTCCAAAAGAGAACCCCCGAATCGGATCAGAACAGGCATAAAGGCCCGCACGCGGGAACTACAAGAGCAAAAAAAGGGAAGCATGATGAGAGATTTCGTCGACGGTACAGCCTTCAACAACGAGCAAGGCAACCGGGCCCGCAAATTGTTTGCAGCTGTCGTTTTGGCCGCATTGGACGATGCAATTGCCGATGACAAGAAGTATGGCAACGGACCAGAGCAAATCGCACGCTGGGCGCGCTCGCGCGACGGCCGCGAGGTTCTGTCTTGTGCCGGCATTGACCCCAACGAGCGCGTTGTCAGCGGCTTGATGGAGTTTGTCGGCAAAGGTATTCGCACATCTGTCGCGCTGTCACGCGAAGAAAGCGAACGTCGCAATGCTGCCGAACTGGAAGCGCGCGCCGCTTAAGCAAACTTTGTGGAAAATTCAAATGACGCGGTCCCCTTGGGCCGCGTTTTTTGATTCAAGGGCCGCTGAACATCAGCGCAAATATAACAAAGGGCGTGAATTCCAGCAGACCCAAGGCAACAACCAGTCCGCGCATCCACCGCCCTTTGTAGCGCCGCCAAAGCACACCACAGCACAGCACAG
>CAYGMX010000350.1:0-3732 GCA_964351055.1 uncultured Loktanella sp.
GTTTTCATGCCAAGGTTGACGCGGTGTTGCGCCGGATTTCCGATGACGGGGCCTGTACCTCGGGCGATGTCGGCGCGGATGAAAGCCGTGGATCGGGCGGCTGGTGGGAGTGGCACCCCTCCAAGACGGCGCTGGAATACCTGTGGCGGTCGGGCCAGCTATCGGTTGTGCGCCGTGACGGATTTACCAAGGTTTATGACCTGACCGAACGCGTGATCCCTGCGGAGCATCTGAACCGGCGGCATCATCCTCAAGAGACCATAGAGTGGTGTTGCGCCGGTGCGCTGGATCGTCTGGGCCTTGCCACTAGCGGCGAACTGGCTGCGTTCTGGGATCATGTCACCCCTGCCGAGGCCAAGGCATGGTGCGCCGGTGCTTTGGCCGATGGTCGCATCATGGAGGTTGATGTAGAGGGTGTGGATGGCAAGCTGCGCCGCTCTTTCGCGTGGCCCGATGTAATGGACAGAGCTATTGTGCCACCGATCCCGCGCATCCGCATCCTGTCACCCTTCGATCCCGCCTTGCGGGACCGCAAGCGGGCCGAGCGGTTGTTCGGTTTCCACTACCGGATCGAGATTTTCGTGCCCGCGCCGCAGCGCACCTATGGCTATTACGTGTTTCCGGTCATGGAAGGCGACCGGATCATCGGCCGGATCGACATGAAACGGGACGCAGGTGTCTTGGCTGTGCGCGCGTTCTGGCCAGAGCCGGGCGTGAAGACGGGAGCCGGACGGATGCGCGCTTTGCAACAGGAGCTGGAACGCGCGGCTGTGTTCGGGGGATGCGATGTGCTCGATTTTGCCGAAGGGTGGGTCAGGTAAGGTGGGTTTAAACCCACCTTACGTCAATTCAGCAGCCCCGCGTGGATCATCGCAGCGCGCATCTTTTCCTTTGTCGCGTCGGTCAATCCCACAAGGGGCAGGCGGACCTCGTCGCTGCACATCTCCAGCAGCGACATGCCGTATTTGGCACCAGCGACACCCGGTTCGGTAAAGATCGCCTCGTGCAGCGGCATCAGCCGGTCGAGTTGTGTCAGTGCCGCGGCATAGTCGCCTGCCAGTGTACTTTCCTGAAATGCCGCGCAAAGCGCAGGGGCCACGTTTGCGGTGACCGAGATGCAGCCCACGCCGCCATGCGCATTGAACCCCAACGCTGTCGCGTCCTCGCCTGAAAGCTGCACAAAGTCTGTTCCGCAGGTCATCCGTTGTTTGGGCACCCGGGACAGATCGCCTGTGGCGTCTTTTACCCCCACGATCATCTCGTGCTTGGCCAGTTCGCCCATCGTTGCAGGTGTCATATCGACCACGGACCGTCCGGGGATGTTGTAGATCACGATGGGCAGACCGCAATCCGCCGCTGCTGTGAAATGCGCGATCAGCCCCGCTTGGGTCGGCTTGTTGTAATAGGGGGTCACGACCAACGCCGCATCAGCACCTGCCCTTTTGGCCGCCAGTACCAGACGGACCGTTTCGACCGTATTGTTCGAACCGGCCCCTGCGATCACCGGAATGCGCCCTGCGGCTTCGGATACCACGATTTCGACAACCTGATCGTGTTCGGCATGGGTCAGGGTCGGGCTTTCGCCTGTCGTGCCGACCGGCACCAACCCGTGCGAGCCTTGCGCCACATGCCAGTTCACCAGTTTTTTGAGCGCTGCCACGTCGATTTGGCCGTTCGCGAACGGCGTGACGAGGGCGGGGAGTGATCCCTTGAACATGGCACGCTTCCTTATGGTTGATGGCGCTGAGTCGCCGCAGTAAAATCGGGCGGACCCTAGACGTGTTTGCGCCGATTGCCAAGTTTGTGAGTTGTTATTGCCCCTGTACGGGTTAACTTTCGTTTGACCTCCTCCGAACGGTGAATTTGATGCGATTTCCAACCCTGTTGCTGGCGTTCCTGATCGCCGCGGCCCCCGCCACGGCACAAGCCGTCGATCCCAAGGGGATCGCTGCGCTTGCGGCCGCTGAAGCCGGTTGGGACATGGCCGATCAACTGGCGCAAGAGGCTGACCCCGTCACTTCGGACCTGCTCATGTGGATGCGCCTGCGCGATGGCAACGGGACATTTTCCGAGTATCAGGACTTTCTCTCGCGGCGTGCCGATTGGCCGGCGCCTGACCGTTTGCGCGCACAATCCGAGCTGGCGATTGCGGCGGTACAGGACCCTGAAACTGTGCTTGCATGGTTTGCCCAAGCAGCCCCGCAAACGGCCGAAGGCGCCATGGCGCTGGCACGTGCCCATTTCGCCCTTGGGCAGACCCAAAAGGGCGGTGATGTTCTGGCCGAGGCTTGGGTGAACTTGCGGCTGAGCGATGAGGGTCAAAAGGCGATGTATGATGCTTTTGGTCCGCAACTGCGGCCCCATCACCCTGCACGCACCGATGCATTGCTTTGGCGTGGCCGCGCGGAGGACGCCGCACGCATGCTGCCGCTCTTGGCGCCTGACGCGCGGGCTTTGGCTGCGGCCCGTATCGGCTATATGACGGGCACGACAAATATGAACCCGCTGGCAAATGCGGTCCCGCCTGCCCTGCGCGATGATGCGGGGCTGCTTTATGACCGCTATTCCTGGCTGGCAGCCCGCGGAGACTGGACCGAGGCTGTCAAGATCCTGAGCGACCGTTCGACCAGTGCTGTGGCTTTGGGTGAGCCGTTTCGCTGGTCCGGGTGGCGCAGGGTGCTGGCCCGATGGGAAATGCGCGAAGGCCGTGCCGAACAGGCCTATGCTCTGGCCTCTGGCCATTTCTTGACGGAAGGTGAAGCGTTTGTCGATCTGGAGTGGCTGGCGGGGTATCTGTCACTGATCTATCTGGGCAACCCCACACAGGCGCTGACCCATTTCGAGAACGGGCTTGGCGTGTCAAGCGGTCCGATTTCGCTGAGCCGCATGCACTACTGGATCGGCCGCGCCTATGAGGTCAAGGCGGATGCAACGGCGGCGGCACTGGCCTATGCGGCGGCGGCTGAACATCAAACCGCGTTTTACGGTTTGCTGGCTTCCGAAAAGCTGGACCTGCCCTTGCAGGCCTCCCTTGTCGGGGAAGAGGTCGCATGGCGTGATGCCCCCGTGTTTGCCGATGATCTGACAAAGGCGGCTTTCATGTTGCTGGCAGCAGGAGAGCGCGGCCATGCGGTGACCTTTTTTGCCCGACTGGGTGACCTGCTGGAGGCGGACGAGCTTGCCCAAGTGGGGGCCTATCTGAACGAGATTGACGAGCAATATTACACTGTTCTGCTGGGCAAGACCGCAGCGGCCCGTGCTGTTCTGGTGCCTGCGATCTATTTTCCGCTCCACGATCTGGCCCAGATGGAATTGCCGGTTGATCCCACCCTCGCCCTGTCGATTGCCCGCCGCGAGAGCGAGTTCAATATCGGTATCGGCAGTCCTGCGGGTGCGCTGGGATTGATGCAGTTGATGCCTGCCACCGCTGAAGAGGTCGCAGGCTGGCTGGACCTGCCTTACGTGCGCGCGCAACTGACCAGCGACTGGGCCTATAATGCGACCCTTGGCGCGGCCTACCTTGCCTATCTGCAAGAGGATTTCGGCCCTTCGCCGGTCATGATCGCCGCAGGATACAACGCCGGCCCCAGCCGCCCCAAGACATGGATCGCGGAACGCGGCGACCCCCGCCTGCGCGAGATGGATGTGATCGACTGGATCGAGCATATCCCGTTCAACGAAACCCGCAACTACGTGATGCGCGTCACCGAGAGCATCCCCGTCTATCAGGCC
>CAYGMX010000351.1:0-3732 GCA_964351055.1 uncultured Loktanella sp.
CTCAAAGGGTGTCGGGCGAACGAATTGCCTGATTACGCGATGCCTGCGGCAGATGTGCCACTGATCCCGATTTTGCGGGATTGGTTATAATCCTTACATCGACAAAATGAAAAAGGCGGCCCAATCGGACCGCCTTTTTCAATATAGATATGGCGCCTCGATCAAAGGTTCCGTTCAACCTCTTCGCGCTCGAAGATCTCGATCACGTCGTTCGGGCGAACATCGTCATAATTCTCGAAGGCCATACCGCATTCCTGACCGGACTGGACCTCTGGAACCTCGTCCTTGAAGCGCTTGAGCGTCTTGAGCGTGCCTTCGTGGATCACCACGTTGTCACGCAACAGGCGCACACCGGCGGAACGACGGGCAACGCCCTCGGTCACAAGACAACCGGCGACCTTGCCCACATTCGAGACCTTGAAGACCTCTTTGATATTGGCATAACCGATGAACTTTTCGCGGATCTCCGCGGAAAGCAGGCCAGAGGCCGCCGCTTTCACATCATCCACAAGGTCATAGATGACCGAGTAATAACGGATCTCGACACCTTTTTGGTTGGCCGTGTTCCGCGCAGAGGCATTTGCCCGCACGTTAAAGCCAAAGACAGGCGCACCGGATGCTTCGGCAAGGCCGATGTCGGTTTCCGTGATCGCGCCAACACCAGAGTGAAGAACACGCACGCGGACCTCGTCGTTGCCGATCTTTTCCATGGCTTGCACGATTGCTTCGGCAGAACCCTGCACATCGGCTTTGACCAGAATTGGCAGTTCGCTCACGCTTTCGTTGGCCTTGGCATTGGCCATCAGTTGCTCAAGCGTGGTTGCGGCACCTGCTGCGGCGCGCTTTTCTTTCGCGGCTTTTTCACGATACTCGGCGATTTCGCGCGCCTGCGCATCGGTTGCGACCACGTTCAGCACGTCACCCGCTTCGGGTGTTCCATTCAGGCCAAGCACTTCGACCGGCTGGGCCGGGCCAGCCTCTTGGACGCGTTCACCCTTGTCGTTGATCAACGCACGCACCTTGCCGTACTGTTCGCCCACAACAAAGATGTCGCCTTGGCGCAGTGTGCCGTTCTGGATCAGAACAGTGGCAACAGGACCGCGACCCACGTCAAGCTGCGCTTCGATTACCGCACCTTCGGCGGACCGGTTCGGGTTCGCCTTCAGTTCCAGAATCTCGGATTGCAGCGCAATTGCTTCCAGCAGGTTGTCGAGCCCCTGACCGGTAAGCGCAGAGACTTCGACATCTTGCACATCGCCTGACATCTTTTCGACGATCACTTCGTGCTGAAGCAGATCAGTCCGGACCTTGTCAGGGTTCGCACCGGGTTTGTCGATCTTGTTGATGGCCACGATCATCGGCACTTTCGCCGCTTTCGCGTGATTGATCGCCTCGACAGTTTGCGGCATGACAGCATCGTCAGCAGCAACGACAAGCACAACAATATCAGTGACTTGCGCACCGCGTGATCGCATGGAGGTAAACGCTGCGTGGCCGGGTGTATCAAGGAAAGTCAGCAGCGCGCCGCTGTCGGTGACCACCTGATAGGCACCGATATGCTGCGTGATGCCACCTGCTTCGCCAGCGACAACCTTGGCATTCCGGATCGCATCCAGCAATGAGGTCTTACCGTGGTCAACGTGACCCATGATAGTAATGATCGGCGGACGGCCGACAAGGTCTTCGGGCTTGTCTTCGACTGACTGGATCACGTCTTCAACGTCTGCATCCGAAACACGCACAACGGTATGACCGAATTCTTCGATAATCAGTTCGGCTGTGTCGGCATCAATCGTCTGGTTCTGGGTCGCCATGATGCCATTGTTCATCAGGGATTTGACAACATCAGCCACCCGTTCGGCCATGCGGTTGGCCAGTTCGGAAACGGTAATCGCAGGCGGCAGTGACACCTCGCGGAAAACCTTTTCACGCTCGACAGAGCCACCCATCGCTTTTGCACGGGCACGGTCCTGCTTGCGCTTCATCGCAGCCATAGACCGTTGACGGCCACCTTCGCGGCCAGCCATTGCATCGCTGAGTGTCAGCTTACCCGCACGCCGGCCATCATCGCCACCACGGCCTGGTTTGGCTTTGGTCGCTTTGTCGCGGTCATCATTCACACGGTCTGTTTTGCGCGGTGCAGCAGTCGGGCGAGTGACCGCCGCTTCGCCGGGCACGGCTGCATCAGGCTGGGGCGCTTCAGCAGCGGCCTTTACGCTGGCGGCCTTGGCCACTTTGCGCTGTTCTTCTTCGGCTTTTGCCTTTGCACGCTCTTCGCGTTCCCGATCCTCGGCCTCTTTGGCTTCGATCTCTGCGCGGCGCGCGTCACGCTCGGCGGCTCGTTCTTTTTCTTCTGCTTCGCGTTTTGCCGATTCTTCAGCTTCACGGGCTTTCGCCATCGCGAGCGCCTTCATCCGGCGTTCGAGTTCGACATCAGAAATACCCGCAGGACGCTTTGATGGATCACCGCCCACGGGGCCACCGGTGCCTGTTGGCTTGGCCGCACCCGGCTTGGGCACCACAACGCGCTTGCGTTTGGTTTCCACCACGACGTTCTTTGTCCGTCCATGGCTGAAACTCTGCTTCACGTTGCTTGGACGTGAACCACCAAGGCCGAGTGTCTTTTTACCGTCGTTATCGCTCATTTAGCTTCTTTATCCTTCCCGGAGGCCGTATCGCCACCGTTCCCTTCGCGTATGCCGCGTAGCTTTGTGGCTTCCTCTACAACACGATTGCTGAGTCCACCAGTCGCAAGCGCGCCATGTATCACACTTTGCCGCCCAAATGCCAAACCCAATTCGGCTGACGTCAGGCACCCGAAGTATCGGGCCCCTTCGGGCGTCCATAATTTCGTTTTGCCCCGCTCCGACCCATCAGATGCCTGAACCAGAACACGGACCCGCTCGCCACCGGCCAGCCAGCCCTTTACCTTTTCGAACCCGCAAACCGCACGCCCCGCTTTGCGGGTCAGTGCAATCAGATCAACGGTGCGGCGCGCCAACTGGCGCTCGACCTCGTCAATCAAACCATCCGGCACTGTCACGGCCTGTTTGGCGGAACGCGAAAACTGGCCTTTCGTTGCTTCTTCAAGCACAGCACGGTCAGCTGTCACATACATACCGCGACCGGGCAGTTTGCCCAGAATGTCAGGCACAACCTGATTGTCCGGCCCCACAACAAAGCGGATCAGCCCAGCCTTTGGCTGGACTTCTCCGGTGACAATGCACTTGCGCTCGGCATCATCCCGTTCTTTGCTCTGGCCACCACGCGCCATTTGTGATCCCCGAAGGCCTGCGATCAGGCCTCCGCTTCCTCTGTCAGTTCGTCTTCGTCTTCGTCAGCCATCAGATCGGCAGGATCGACCCAACCCAGCATAACGCGGGCTGTCATGACCATGTTCTGCGCTTCTTCCAGCGACACATCGAAGGGTTCAAGAACGCCTTCGTCTTTCACACGTTCGCCATTGACCGTGGTCCAGCCACCGGCCAGTTCCCAGTCAGCGCAGGTGGCAAAGTCTTCCAGCGTTTTCACGCCATCCTTGCCCAATGCTTCGAGCATCTGCGGTGTCAGGCCTTCGAAATCAATCAGGCTTTGTTCGACACCGGCTGCAATCGCCGCATCCATCGCCTTTTTCGCCTGTGCTTCAAGGTAATCGCGGGCACGGGCCTGCAATTCACCGGCCGTGCCCGCGATTACCTTGAAGCACAGGCGAAAAAGGCGATGGATGCGGCG
>CAYGMX010000352.1:0-3726 GCA_964351055.1 uncultured Loktanella sp.
CAACAAGCGTGACGAGAAATACTACTGGCACACCGGCCACCCCGGCGGGATCAAGGAAAAGACCAAAGCCGAGATTCTCGAGGGCAAGCACCCCGAGCGTGTTGTCATGAAAGCTGTGCAGCGCATGCTGCCCGGTGGCAAGCTGTCACGCCAGCAAATGACCCACCTGCGTGTTTTTGCAGGCACAGAGCACGGCATGGAAGCCCAGAAGCCCGAAGTTCTGGACGTCAAGTCCATGAACAAAAAGAATACGAGGACAGCATAATGACCGATCAAGTCAATTCGCTCGAAGAGCTGGGCCAGGTTGCCGCCGGTGCTGCACCGACTGCTGCTGTGGTCGAGGCTGCCGCCCCACGTGAACCTGTGCGTGACGAGCTGGGCCGGTCCTATGCGACAGGCAAGCGCAAGGACGCGGTCGCCCGCGTCTGGATCAAGCCTGGTTCAGGCAAGGTCGTCGTCAACGGCAAAGACATGAAGGCCTATTTTGCACGTCCTGTTCTGCAGATGATCCTTGCGCAGCCGTTCTCGGTTGCTGGTGTCACTGGCCAGTTCGACGTGATGGCCACCGTCAAAGGCGGCGGTCTGTCCGGTCAGGCCGGTGCGGTCAAGCACGGTGTGTCCAAAGCGCTTCAGCTTTACGATCCGACACTGCGCGCAGCCCTGAAAGCTGCCGGCTTCCTGACACGCGACAGCCGTGTGGTTGAGCGTAAGAAATACGGCAAGGCGAAAGCCCGTAAGAGCTTCCAGTTCTCCAAGCGTTAAGCGCTGGCGTAGATCACAATACGAAATGGGCGGCCCAGTGGGACCGCCCTTTTTGTTTGTCTCGCCTACCCGCTAGTTGAATTGATAAGACAGCCTGATCCCCAATGTCTCGATCCCGGGATTAAGCTCTGTCGCGTTGGCATTGGACCGATGGTCGAAGAACACCGAAAGGCTGGCTGTCTCACCAAAGTTGATCCCCGCGCCAAGCGCCCCGCGAAACTGCGCGGGAAAGCCCAGATCGGGGCCTTTACCTTGGACATAGAAGCCCGGCATGAGGGACAGTTCGATGAAAATAGGGCTATCGCTGATCCGCTCGGTGGACCATTTTCCACCCGCACCCACCCAGAAATCATCATTGCTGGTCAGGCTGGCCCCCACGGTCGGTTGGAAGGCCCCGTAGCGATTGGGCAGGTCGTAGATGGCAAATATCTCGGTGCCGATCACCTCTTCCTGAAAATAGGTATCACCGTATTGCAAGTGCACCCGTTCAGGCGCTTCGCTTTGCTGCAAGCATTCGGTCGGACAGTCGTTCAGATAGGTGTCGGTCATCCCGACGATGAAGAAGAAAACTGCAAATCTGCTATCCATAAAGGGTCCTCTAGCTGTCTGGCGCGATCAGCCCGAGGCCACGCAAGTAAATGCCGATCCCTGTCTCAAGCAGGTCTTCGGGGGGAAAGGGGCTTTGTGCGCCGGGATTCTGGCGGGCAAAAAGTTCGACAACGCCGTGCGACATCGCCCAGATATGGGCACTGAACATCTGTGGCGGCGGGCGTTTGTCAGCGGGGATGTGCTGGCTGAGTTCCACCGCTGCCTTTTCCAGAACACCCATCGCACGGGTCGCTGCGGCATGCAGATTCGGTGTCCGGTTAATTGAAATACCTGATTCAAACATCGCAATATAATAGCCGGGGTACTTGCGGGCAAAGGCCAGATAGGCGCGGCCTGTAGATTCAAACGCGGACAGGGCAGAGGGCAGCCCGTCACCATAAGCCTGTTCCATTACCTCGCCGAAAAGCTGGTATCCTTGCTGCGCGGCCGCGGCAATCAGGTCTTCGCGGCCTTCGAAATGGCGGTAGACGGCGGCGGGGGTTACACCGGCCTCGCGCGCGGCCTCTGATAGGGTAAACCCCGTTGGGCCGCGCTTTTCGATCAGCGTCAGACAGCCATCAATCAGCGCCTCGCGCAGGTTGCCGTGATGATACCCGCGTTTAGACATGCCAGAGGTCAGGGCCGCCCACGATCTGCGGATCAAGAGGATCAAGTGCTGTGAGGTCCTTGCGGGCATAATCCAGTTGGCCCAGCACAGCACGGATCACTTGTACCCTTGCGCGACGTTTGTCATCGGAGCGCACGATGGTCCAAGGCGCAAAACCGGAATGTGTGCGCTCCAGCGTTTCGCCGATTGCTTGGGTATAGGCATCCCATTTCGACAGCCCCTCCACATCAATCCAGCTTAGTTTCCACTGCTTGAGCGGGTCCTTTTCACGGTCCAGAAAGCGTTTGAGCTGGGTTGTGCGCCCCACATTCAGCCAGATCTTGATCAGGGTGATCCCTTCCTTGACCAGCATATCCTCAAATTCAGGGACCTGGGCAAACCAGCGTTCGCGCTGTTCGGGTGTACAGAACCCGAACACATGTTCGACCACACCGCGATTGTACCAACTGCGGTCGAAGATCGTGATTTCACCCTTTGCGGGCAGATGCGCGATATAGCGCTGGAAATACCATTGCGCGGCTTCGACCTCGGTGGGTTTTGATAGCGCCACGACCTTGGCCCCGCGCGGGTTCAGGTTTTCGCGAAACCGCTTGATTGTGCCGCCCTTGCCTGCGGCATCGCGGCCTTCGAACACAATGGCGATGCGTTGCCCTGTCTCGCGCGCCCAGGCCTGCATGCGCACCAGTTCGATCTGCAGGGCGGCCAGCGCGTCCTCGTATGCGCCCCTCTGCCAGCGTTCCCGATAGGGATAGCTGGGATTGATTATCCTGCCGTTTTCCGCCGAAGCAACCAGTTCGCGCACGTCATCCGGAGCGTCTTGCTCGTAATGGCGGCTGATCCCGCCATCAAATGGCAATTCCATAAAAACTCTCCTGATCTTTTGGCGACCAGTATGATGCGTTGCGCCACTCAGCGCAATCCGGCGCGGGACGCCACGCGGTCAATGGCATCAATCGTTTCCTGCCGTGACACATGATGCGGCTGGTGCCCGACCCCGTCGAGCTCTACAAGATTGGCGCTTTTGACCAGTTTGATCATTTCGGCGGCATGCACGGTCAGGGGCACGGTGGTGTCCGCCGTGCCGTGCAGCGCCTCGATCGGAATGGTCAGATCGGGGTAGAGGTCAACCATATCAACCACATGGGGGCGCAATGTGTTGACCTGCCGTGCATTGGCGCGGAACGTATCGGGCCGGATCGCCAGTGCGCCGCCCAGATGTTCGATATAGCCATCAGGCGCTGGTTGCGGATCGAAAGTTGCAGCGACCGCGTTGTCCACCACGCTTGATGGCACAAAAGCACTGATCAGCGGCACGGCGATGCCCCCACCAAGTGCGCTGCCGTTCAGCGTGTAATAGGCGCCCAGATCCCCCGGCCATGGCATCGACACACCCGCAAGCAGGACCACGCCCGCCGCATTGGTCGGGTCGTCCTGTCGCTCTAGGCCCGTGGTCGCCCATGCCATGGCGATGATCCCGCCAAAGCTGTGGCCCACCACAATCGGATCGGTGATATCTAGCGCCTGCGCCGCTTCGCGCAGCATGGCGACCTGTGCAGCGGGGCTGTCGCCCTCACTGGCAAAGGCAGCGGTCGGCGCGCCGGCAGTCTGGTCAGTATAACCCAGCCCGGGCCGGTCGAACGCCGTGACCGTATAGCGGGTCGATAACGCCCCCATCAGGTGAAACGTAAAGTCACGCAGGTTCCCGCCCGCCCCGTGCAGCAGGATCACATCCGGCCCTTCACCCTGCG
>CAYGMX010000353.1:0-3723 GCA_964351055.1 uncultured Loktanella sp.
GAGATGTATGAAAAGACCCGCGCCGAAGGGTTCGGCGCAGAGGTGCAGCGCCGTGTGATGGTGGGCACCTATGTGCTGTCGGCGGGGTTCTACGACGCCTACTATAACCGCGCGCGGCGGGTGCGGACGCTGATCAAGCAGGACTTTGACACTGTTTTCGCGGCGGGCGTCGATGCAATCCTGACACCGGCAACACCCTCTGCCGCCTTCGGGCTGGGCGAGATGACGGATGCGGACCCGATCCAGATGTATCTGAACGATGTCTTCACCGTGACAGTGAACCTTGCAGGACTGCCGGGGATTGCTGTGCCGACCGGTCTGGACCCGCAGGGGCTGCCGCTGGGGCTGCAGTTGATCGGGCGGCCTTGGGAAGAGGCGGATTTGCTGAATGTGGCTTACAGCCTCGAGCAATCCGCAGGCTTTGTAGCCAAGCCGACAAAGTGGTGGTAAGTCTTTTCGAACGAAAACGCGGTGAGGCAGGTAGAGTGTTATGAGATCGGGCATCCTTTTGGTCTTTGCCGTTGCGGGGCTGGCAGCCTGCACACCCAGAGTGGTCCCTACAGAGCGTGGGATCGGCTTTGACGATTTTTCGAATTTCGAGCTTGAGCGCGCGCGCCGCGAAGCCGCGTTGACTGCCCCGCGCACAACGATCGTGCCACCACCACAGGTCACAACAATCGCGCCGCTGCCGCAAACCCAAGGGATCGCCTCGAGCGAACTTGCCCAAGCAGGTATCGGTCAAAGGGCCCCTGTGGCACCGGCATCGGTTGCACCCGTGGCCCCTGTGATTGCGGCCAGTCCTGTGGCCCCAACAACCAATCTGGGCAGTGATCCGTTACGCACCCAAGGGTTGGATGCCTCGCCAAGCAACCCCGCACCCGCGATGGTGGGAGGCGGGACCGGTCTGTCGGACGAGCAAAGCTTTGACGCGGTATCGGGCCGAGAGACAATTGAAAGCGATGCCCAAAGGCGCGCAGCCCAAGCCGCTGCACGCGAGCAGATCGCGCCGACCGCCGTGCCGCAGCGCCCTTCCAACACAGGCCCGAACATCGTGGAATACGCCTTGAATGCCCCCAATGTGAAAGGGCAAGAGTGGTACAGCAGATCAATTCTGTCGGGTCAAAGCCGTTTCCAGCGCAATTGTGCCGCCTACGGCACCCCCGACGAGGCACAGCGCGACTTTCTGGCGCGCGGCGGCCCTGAAAGGGACCGGTTGGGAATTGATCCTGACGGCGACGGTTTCGCCTGCGGGTGGGATCCTGCGCCCTTTATTCAGGCCGTGCGGAACTGAGACTGACCACCCGATCCTCGCCCAATTGCGGGCCGCGGCGGGACGGAGCCACACCTGATATCGTGGTGATCCACTACACCGCCATGACAAGCGCGAAGGCCGCAGCCGATACGCTTTGCGATCCTGACACCGAAGTTTCGGCGCATTACCTGATTGCCGAGGATGGGGAGGTTCTGTCGCTGGTCCCCGAAGCCCTGCGGGCATGGCATGCAGGGGCAGGGGCATGGGGGGCGGTCACGGATGTCAACAGCCGGTCCATCGGGATCGAACTGGCCAATACCGGCTTTGCCCCTTTTGCAGCGCCACAGATGGATGCGCTGAGCGCTCTTTTGCGGGGCATCAGGGCACGCTGGCAAATGCGCCCCGAACGGGTGATCGGCCATTCCGACATGGCACCGGGGCGCAAGATTGACCCGGGTGCGCGGTTTGACTGGCGCAGGCTGGCGCTGGAAGGGTTGGCTGTCTGGCCTGAGGGGGCCGCAGCCACTGATCTCGACCGGTTTCTGCCGATGATGCGCAGCTTTGGCTATTCGGCCACCGACGATCCCGATCTGTTGCTGAAGGTGTTCCGCATGCGGTTCAGGCCTTGGGCCAAAGGGCCGCTTGATCCGGTCGATGCAGGCCTTATCACCGACCTTGCCACCCGTTTCCCCGTTGACGTGAACGCCGCTTGGGCCTAACTGCGGATTTGCGCGGATGGCTGGATGGCTGCGGCAGCAATGTCGAGGAAAGTCCGGACTCCAAAAAGCACGGTGCCGGGTAACGCCCGGCGGGGGCAACCCCAGGGAAAGCGCCACAGAGAACAGACTACCCTCTACACGGGGGAAAAGGTGAAACGGTGGGGTAAGAGCCCACCGCGCAATGGGCAACCAAAGCGGCACGGCAAGCCCCACCGGGAGCAATGCCAAATAGGGACCTCGCGTCGCAAGACGGGGATGCTTGAACCCCAGACGGTCCGGGTTGGCAGCTAGAGGGTGTCTGGTAACAGGCACTCCAGATGAATGGTCATCCATCTGCGGGCAACCGCGGGGGACAGAATCCGGCTTATAGGCCATCCGCGTGTTCCAATTCAGGCAAGGATCGCAGGGTCCGGTTTGCGAGGCAAAGCGGACACTGACCTTTTGACGTGCTAGAATAATCAAGACCACACTAGATGTTACCGAATCTATCCACCGTCCAAGGCAACTGTGCGGCTCGGACCAAGGTTTCAGACCATGACCGATATCGTCATTTGCCTCTGGTTCGACCGCAGTGAAGTCAGCAAGGCCACGGCCAGCACCTCAAATCATGAGGAACAACAAAGGGAGCAACGAAGATGAGCTATATTGACGGGATGGTTTGCGCTGTGGCGGAAGAGAAGAAACAGGAGTTCATTGCCTTCTCGCGTGCGATGGCCGAAGTGTTCAAGGCACATGGTGCGACTTCGGTCGTCGATTGCTGGGGAGATGACGTTCCTGATGGTGAAGTGACGTCAATGCCGATGGCCGTAAAGGCCGAACCCGGCGAAACGGTTGTGTTTTCTTGGGTTACTTGGTCGGACAAGGCAGCGCGCGATACAGGCTGGGCCGCAGCAATGCAGGATCCGCGCATGGCCCCCGACGCGACCCCGATGCCCTTCGACGGCAAGCGTCTGATCATGGGAGGGTTCAACGTCGTGCACGAGTCCTGAAGCCGAAATCCACCCCTCGCACAGGCGCAGACCCGTCAGGGTGCAGCAGGTGGGCGATTTGGGTTCGACCCCGTCCTTGACCGCACTTGCGCGACAACTGGATTTTGCATTTCGCGGCTTCTGGCTGCGGCTTCTTTCCTGTTCCTGCCTATATTGGCAGTTCTTGCGCCTGATTACGGTTGACTCGGCCCGCGCCCGCGGTAAAAGGCAGCTTCACAGAGATCAACGCGATGTGCCGCCGATCGGCCCGCAATCAGAGGATATGAGACATGGCGAAGCCTACCACCATCAAGATCCGCCTGAACTCCACTGCGGGGACCGGGCATTTCTACGTCACGAAAAAGAACGCACGTACCATGACCGAAAAGATGGTCATCAAAAAGTACGACCCCGTTGTGCGCAAGCACGTCGAGTATAAGGAAGGCAAGATCAAGTAATTGATCCGTCTTTGCACCGAAAAGGGGGCCGCGCCATTTGCGCGGCCTTTTGCTTTTCAGGGGGCTAAACCAGAACGGTCACAAGCAGCAACAGCATGAGTGCGACCTGTGCCACAATCGTCGCCAGCATCCCGTAGAAACGCAGTTGCCATGGTGTGCCGTGCATGGCGAAGTAAACACCATGCAGCCCGCGCCCCAGCGTAAAGAGGGCCGCAAGGCCCGCGAGGATCAGCGTGTTGCCGCCCTGAGCCTCGACAAGACCGATCAGGATCAATGCAATGGGAATTTGCTCTGCCGCGTTAGCCTGCCCGCGAATGGCCTTAGCC
>CAYGMX010000354.1:0-3721 GCA_964351055.1 uncultured Loktanella sp.
TGGCTGCTGGGGTGCAAGGGACGATGCTGGGGGACTGTCGGGGGATGATGGTCAATCTTGTGCCGGTGGCGATCACCATGTTCAGCTATTGGGTGATCGCACTGCCGGTCGGCTATTTGCTTGGCTTTGTTTGGGGGTTTGGCCCCAACGGCGTCTGGATCGGCTATGGAACAGGTCTTGCGGTTGCGGCAACTGCGGTGACGTTCCGGTTTTTCCTTAAATCCCGCGCCTAGGCGTCTTCGCCTGTCTCGGCTTTCAGCGCCTCGAGGTCGGGCACGCGGATATCGCGGCGTTCGTCAAAGGCAATCAATCCGTCCTTCTTGAGCGCGGACATCTGACGGCTGACCGTTTCGATCGTCAGACCAAGGTAATTTGCCATCGTTTCGCGGGTGATAGGCAAGGTGAAGACTGCCTGAGCTGTTTGCCCTGGCTTGAGCGCAGCCATCCGCACAGCAATCATATACAAGAGCGACGCGATTTTCTCCCGCGCCGTCTTGCGGCCCAGTACCAGCATCCACTCGCGCGCGGCATCAAGTTCATCCAACGTCATCTCCAGCAGCCGTTGGCCGACATGGGGCGTGTTCTCGATCAACTGCTCAAAAGGTCTGCGGCGGAAACAGCACAGCATCACATCGGTTTCAGCCACCACATCGCAGTCAATCGTATCACGGTGGGGCCGCCCCATGAAATCGCCCGGTAACAACAGCCCGACCATCTGCACGCGACCATCCGGCAACGTACGGGTCAGGCTGGTCACACCCGCGACAACGGACCCGACAAATTCGAGAGGATCGCCTTCAAAGAAAATTGGCTGGCCCGCTGCATAAGAGCGGTAGTACTTGATATCTTCCAATTCTTTGAGCTCATCCGGTTCGCACTTTGAACAGACGGCATTATAGCGGATCGGGCAGTCATCGCATGACCGGATCTTTGGGACGGCAAGCGTCATCATGGTATTCCCTGGTCTCGTCGGCTGCGCCGATTATGCAGCAGCATGCCCTGTCATACCACCGAAAAAACCTGGGAAATCTTTTCAAAGCGACCATTCAACGCAGGTTGCGGCCACGCTCCTTCTAGCGGCCAACAATTGCTGCAAGCTCTGCGGCAGCCTCTTGCAGGTGGCCCAGAAAGGCAATCAATTGCGGCAAGTGACGGCGTTGTTCGGGTGCGTGGATCGAGAGGGTAGACAGCAACCGCCCACGATTATCCCTGATCGGAACCGCAATCGCCGTCATGCCAAGCATAAATTCCTCGTCATCGGTGGCATAGCCGCGCTCGCGGGTTTTCTCCAGTTCGATCTGGAGCTTGCGGGGGTCGGTGATTGTGTGCTCGGTCTGTTTTTCCAAGGCATAATTCTTGAGAAAACGCTCCAGATAATCCGGTCGCAGCGATGACAGATACATTTTCCCGCTTGCGGTGCAGTGGAATGGCACTTGCGTGCCTACGGGCAACTGGATGCGCAAAGGCCAGTGCGTTTCGACCCGATCAAGATAGAACATGCCGTCACGTTCGGGGATCGCAAGGTTGCAGGTTTCGCCAACCTTGATCGCCAGCGACTTCAGCACAGCAAGGCGCACGGTGCGCACCCGCTCGGACGACAGTGTATTGGTGGCCAAAAGACGCATCCGGCGACCGGGACTGTAAGAGCGTCCATCAATATCGCGTTGCAGAAACCCCTCCGCCTCGGCGGTTGCAAAGAGCCGGTGAATCGTCGGCTTTGGGAGATGCATGGTTTCGTTAATCGCAGACGGTGTGACTGGCACACCGGCCTTCGCGACCTCCTCAAGCAGCATAAGCAGCCGGAGGTTGGTCGGGATCTGGCCGGTGTCTTGTTCAGTTACATCGTCATGCATACGGCTGTCATCTCTCTGGCAGAATTGCCAAAGCAGTCTCTGGAACCAGCGCCACGAAGAACCAGACACTGATCAGGGCAATCAGGTAAGGGACGATGTAACGCAACAACCTGAAGTAGGGAACACCTGTCACGCCGGATGCGACATAAAGATTCAAACCATAGGGTGGCGTGATAAAACCGATCGACGCACCGACAAGAAAGACCACTGCAAAGTGGATGGGATCAATGCCCACAGACGCAGCGATAGGTGCGAGAATGGGGGCCAGAATAATCGTGACTGGCAAGGATTCGAGGATCATGCCGGTGACAAAGACAATCGCCATAGAGGTGAACAGGACCGCGTAATAGCCACCCATCCCCGTCACAAAGTCGCCGATAAAGTCTTTTGCACCCAGCGAGGACATGACTTGCTGCATCGCCACCGACACCGCGATCAGCGGCACAAGAATACCGGTGATCTGGGCAGAGCGCGACACGATCCCCGGAACTTGCGGAATGGTGAACCCCTGCACGACAAACATGGAGACAAAGCTCTTGTCCTCGACAGCTACATCGGCAGCCGACCCCATCATCTTGTTCAAAGGAAAGCACAGCAATCCGATGAACACACAAAAACCGACCGTCACGCCCGCGGCTTCGGTGGGTGAGAACTTGCCGGTATAGATGCCCCATAGCACCAGACCGATAGCAAAGAAACCTAGCCAAGCGCCAATCGCAGTCTTGATCATCCGCGAAATCGACAGGCCGATAAGAACGCCCCAGCCGTTAATGGTGCAGACGATAAACGCCGCAGTCATCATACCCAGAACCATCAATGTGCCTGGAATGATACCCGCCACGAACAGGTCCGAGATCGGCAGGTTCAGTAGGAAGCCGTAGACGATGAAAATGATCGAGGGCGGGATGATGATGCCGACAGTGCCGCCCGCCGCCGCCGTGGCCGCCGAGAACCGCTCGTCATAGTTGCCCTTCACCATCTCGGGGTGCAGCATCGAACCGATAGTCGCTGTTGTGGCAGAGTTGGAGCCCGAAATCGCCGCAAACAATCCGCAGGCCGCAATGGATGCCATTGCCAGACCGCCGCGTAGCCAACCCAGACAGGAATAAGCGAAATCCGACAGCCTTCGCGCAATGCCTGATTGGTTGATCAGGTCACCCGTCAGGATGAAAAGGGGCATCGCCAATAGCGCGAAGCCTTTGCTGAACACGTTAATCAACTCGTTGCCGGTATTGGCCAGCGGCAGATCAATGACAAAGCTGCACCCGATGACCCAGTAGAAGATCACCAGAAGGACCGGCGTGCCCAACATGAAAAAGATCGTGACGGCCAGCGAAATAAGGGTAATCCATGAACCATCTGACATCACACATCTCCGCCGATAACTGCTTGTTTGATGATCTGATCGCCAGACCGGTAGTTGTTCCACTCCTCCAGCCAATTGCCGATCACGCGACCGGACATCAGGGTAAAGGCAATCGGAACAGTGATGTAGAACCACCACTTCATCACGTCATCGACGCCATCAACCAGTTGGAAGTTGTCGGCGGACAAAGCGGTAAAGCGCAATGACGTCGTGATCGCGATCCAGCAAAAGCCGAACCAAAGACAGGCGTCCAGCGTCAACGAGGCCATTTGGCCCGCGGGGGGCATTTTTGAACGGAATTCGCTAAAGCTTAGGTGCGTGCGCAGCTTGACGTTATACGAACACGCAAACCACGCCATGACCATGAACAGGAAAGGTGGTACTGTCGTTGACCCCGACCACTGATGCGAAAAGACGAAGCGGTCGATGACGCCCCAGCAGATAATCCCCGCGATAATCAGATAGACAATCACCGAGATACCACGTTCAAGGTGCCGCTCCA
>CAYGMX010000355.1:0-3698 GCA_964351055.1 uncultured Loktanella sp.
ACTGCCTCTTCCGCAGCCAGCGCTTCGGCTTCTGCTGCAAACGCGGCGCGCTCGGCCGCAGAAGACCCTTCTTCCGGTTCACCCTCAGGGCAAGGCGGCGCGCTTTCATCGAGACACAGTAATTCAGCCTCTTGAGCCCAAGCGGTGGAAACAAGTGATGGGTGAGGCAATATCAGTGACAGACTAGCGACAAGCGCTGTCGTGGCTTTAAGCGGAGCGAGAGGCATCATTTTTCCCTTTTCAATCAAACCGTGTGGTCTGCTTTTTTCAATCAGATATGCGATGCAACAGGGTTTGCTGTTGCCAGAGAGCTGTCGCGGCACAGCACGCCCTCATTTTCGGTTCTCGTTATGACAGCCACGATCGTGCTATCCTATATCAGCACGCAGCGACCCGATGTCTGCAGCATCTTGGATCGCTGATACCGTCAAACCTTGGCACCGTTCTTCAGTAAAAACGCTGGCAATCCTCTTCCAGCAGGTAGATGCGCCGCAGCAGATTGCCGTTGCTATCCTCAAAGCTGTTCCGCAAGGTTACCTCCTCGCCAAACATGTCTCGCCCTTCGAGACATAGCATTTCGGCGCGGCCTTCGATGAAGGTCTGCAGGTTGTCCGGCGTCGGTGTTGCAGCAACGTAAACATATTCCATGATACGCATGCGCGGAAAGAAGACCGCGTCATTCAGCGTCACCGTATCAGATATGGCTGTCGGCAAACTCTCGCGTTTCAGGGCGACCATGTCCTCAAGTGACTGTTCGACTTGCGCAGTTGCAATCGGGTCATCTTGCGAAACGACCGAAGTTGGTGATGGGACAAGCAGGAGATATGCGACAACACCCGCGACTATTGCACCAATACCGATAAGGTACTTCATGACAGACCTCTTTGGCGTTGTAAGTTCGGCTAACAGTGATGTGTTTGATGACAAGTAGCAAGTGCACAGAAGAGACCCATACGACCTTTCAAATCTTGTGAACGAGATGCATTTGGATGTCCGCAACCGCAGATCATCGTTATCTTCTTTGCTTTGACGTCACTGCGTCTTGCCCATTCACAATGGCCAGACGATCAACAACAAAGGCATGCTGACGACGACGACGATGACCTCGACCAGAAGCCCCAAACGCCAATAATCACCGAACCGAAATCCACCGGGGCCAAGGATCAGCGTGTTGTTCTGGTGACCGATCGGGGTAAGAAACGCGCAGGATGCACCAATTGCGACAGCCATCAGGAAACTATCCGGATTGACGCCAAGCGAGGCCGCAATCCCGAGCGCGATAGGGCAGAGGATTGCCGCTGTTGCCGCGTTGTTCATCACGTCCGACAGGAACATGGTGGTGATCAGAATGACCGCCAACGCGGCGATGGGATTGCCCTGCGCGATAGTGCCGACCAGAAACCTTGCCAACAAGTCGGCCGCACCGGTCGTCTGCATGGCGCTCGCTACAGGGATCAGAGCCGCCAGGAGCACGATGATCGGCCAGTCGATTGTCGTATAGATGTCTCGCGGCGGAACCGTGCGCAAAAGCATGGAGGCGAGGACCCCAAGCGCAAAACCCACCGGTGCGGGCACCAGACCTAGCGTAACGATACCGATCGCCCCAAGCATGATTGCACCCGCAATAGCTGCCATACGCTTGTCCGGGATGCGCAGTTCGCGCTCACCCAAGGGCACGCAGCCCGTATCATTGATAAATTCGGCCATCATCTCTGCCGGACCCTGCATCAGCAGCAGATCGCCAGATTTCAGCTTGAGCTTGCGAAGTCGCGCCTTTGGCTGGCGTCCTTCGCGCGAAACGGCCAGCAGATTGAGCCCATAGCGGGTGCGCAACCGCAAGTCGCCTGCAGACCGCTCGACGATGGTTGCACCCGGCAGAATGGCAAGCTCTCGCAGGATGATATCTTCGTCAGGCTGATCGCTTTCGTCGACGTCGTCGACATTGCCAGCCGCCTTGATTGCAGCTTCGGCTTTGGCCGCTTTCGATGCCTTCTTTGGCGTATCTTCGGCCTGCTTGTCACTGTCGCCAGAGGCTGATTTCTGTTCCTCAAGCTTGATACCGAAGACCGACAGAGCTTCGGCCAGTGCATCGACGTCGGCCTGCAGTACCAAAATATCACCCGCCCGTATTTTGCGGGCACCATGCGGTGCAGTCATGCGCACCTCATTGCGCACCAGAGCGACAATCTGGGCGCCATTCTCCTCGATCTCGGTTTCGAACCTGCGCAGGGTGAGCCCGACTGCCTTGCTTTTTGCCGGCACACGGACTTCGGTCAAATAAGTGCCTGTATCAAAACTGTTGCCTGCCGCGGATTTGCGCGAAGGCACCAGACGCCAACCGATAGTCGCGACAAAGAGAACGCCAACGACTGCTACAACCAAGCCTACTGGGGCAAAGTCGAACATCGCGAATTGCCCCAGTCCGGCCTCTTCCCGGAAGCCTGAAACGATCAGGTTCGGAGGCGTACCCACAAGCGTTGTCATGCCTCCCAAGATGGTCCCGAAGGCAAGCGGCATCAGGATCTGACCCGGCGCCAGCTTGAGCCGGTCCGACACCTGCACCGCGATCGGCATCAAAAGAGCCATCGCGCCCACATTGTTCATGAAGCCAGACAGCGCTGCACCCAGGCCGATCAGCGATAGCATGGTCGTGATCCGTCCGGTATCGCGTGGCAGGAGGCCGCGCGCGAGCCAATCCACGGCACCCGTGTTGCGCAACCCCTGACTAAGCACAAGGACGCAGGCCACCGTGATGACAGCGGGGTGGCCGAAGCCTGCGAAGGCTGCATCTGCCGGGATCACCCCCGCGATGACACAAGCCAAAAGGGCCGCCAGAGCCACGACGTCATGGCGAAACCGTCCCCATAGGAACAGCCCCATCATGACTAAGAGAATTGCGAAAATCAGGATCTGCGGGTAGGTCAATCAACTGCTTTCATGCTGTGACTTCACGCAAGGCAAATCTTGCGGCTTGGTGCTGGTCCGGGTCAGCTGAGTTGACCCGCTCTTAGGATCGAATGGCTTTGTGCGATCACGGTCCACGTGCCAGTTCGCGTTGACAGAACAGATTACACAATGAAACTGAAAGGAAAAGTAGCGCTTGTAACTTGTGTGACCCAAAGGATTGAACGCAGCATGACTGTGTCACCCGCAAGTGAGAGTTACTCGCTGGGTTTGATATCACTGTGATCAATCCCGGGATCGCGGAGTGCCTGACGTCAGCGCTATTTCGAGCCATCAACGATAACGTCACACACAGCGGACATTGATACACTCTGCAGAAAAAGTCCAACTTGGGCTCGGATCTGGCATCCGAGCGTTTGCTTCGGATGTCGTCTAAGCGGACAGTTTCGCCCGAGGCGGTCTTGGCAGGTCTTGTCGCTGACCTAAGGTAGCTGCCGTGACTGAGTCGCAGCGCGGCAACGCAAGTCGCCCAAATCGGCCATTGCTGGACGCTTTCTCGAGGATTGACCGAAATTGCGCCTGCCTTTGCCTGCCTATGTTTAGCGAGCGGGCTTTTGCCAATCTCTCGAACAAAGCGTTGAAAAAGGCATCAAAATATGATAGGTGTGATAGCCAAGCGGGAGGAATTAAATTCCCGCCAAGAGCGTCTTAAGGACTGTTTTTTGCGTTAGTTTGGTAATGTTCATTACAATCGACACAGGCACCCCTTTTTAGAACCGCTACGGCTGAGGAAC
>CAYGMX010000356.1:0-3690 GCA_964351055.1 uncultured Loktanella sp.
GTCCGCTGGGCGGCGGATAGTAGCGATCGCGTGCTGCGGCGTCTGCTGACAGGCGTTCCGGGGCGTTACGCCATCGCAACTCTGCTAATCGGCCTCGTTCTCGCACCAGCCGCCGGGGTCATCGGCGCATCGGTCATCACCGTTGCACTGGTGGCCTATGCCCCGATGATGGCCTCCGGCTACGCTCCGCGAACTGCTGGTGCCGCTGTCGCGGCCTCTGGGGCACTCGGTGTCGTGTTCCCGCCAGCGGTGATGCTGTTCTTTATCTCGAACGTGTTCTATCTGCGCATTGGATTGATGTACGTGGCCCTCATCGTGCCTGTTCTTCTGATGGTCATGGCCTTCGCGATCTATTTTGCCGTCACCTTGCGAAAAACCATCGAAGTCCCCCTGGACGCGCCGAAAACCAATCTTGTGTCAGACCTTTTGTTCGTACTCGCTTCTGTCGCCGTCATCGCATCCATTCCGCTAAGCATTATTCTAGGCTTTGCGACGCTCACAGAGGCAGCTGGAGTAGGGGTCTTTGGCGCGCTCTTGGTCGCGCTGGCGCGAAAGCGTTTGTCTTTCCCATCGTTGAACTCTGTCACTGTACAGACAAGTATGATGACATCGATGGTCTTCTTCATCGTACTAGGCGCATCGATCTTCTCGCTGAGTTTCCACCTGGTTGGTGGACCAGACGTCATCTTCGATTGGATATCTGCATTCGATCTCTCCCGATGGGAATTGTTGGCGATGCTCCTCGGTGTGGTCATCGTCCTTGGGTTTGTATTTGACTGGATCGAGGTACTGCTGGTCTTTATACCCGTGCTGATGCCGATCTTCTCGGAGCTCGATTTCGCAGATCACGTCGGCTCGGCCTACTTTGCGCAAATCTGGATCGCCGGCCTGATAGCACTGGCGTTACAGACGTCCTTTCTGACGCCTCCATTTGGCTATGCTTTATTCTTTGCCAAGATGGCGGCACCAAAGGGTGTCAACCTGTCCGATATCTATCGCGGTGCGGTACCACTTGTTGTGATTGAGATCGTATTGATCGCAGCGCTGATCTCGTTTCCCCAGCTTATCACTTGGCTGCCTGAAATGTCCCTTGGGTCTGCAGATGCTCCGCAGTTGATCCAGCGGTGACAGATATTGCATGCTGCATGCGTGTGCCTTTCTTCAAGGGTATTTTTGGCGGCGCGCGGCGTGTCAGCGCCGGACACCATCATGAGGCCTAATAACTGTGCCCTCAAAGAGAACCATGCGTCCAGTCGGACAAAATACTCACCCACTTGACCAAGCCGCAATCAGGGAATCGGTCTTGTCGGACAAAACGAAAGCGGCCCTTGGCGCAAACGCAGCGAAATGGTGCTTTGTCCGCATCTTACCAGTTCGTACACGACGCAGCGAACGGCAGGTGTTCGGATATGGTGGGACTTCTGAAAATTTCATCGTACCAGCCATCTGGCACACCAATATCGCCCATTCCACTCGGCTCAAAGGTGACGGGAGATTGTAACGAGGAACCACCCCCTTATGGACAGCCTTAGTGTAGGTGACCTGCCCCCCTTTGGCATTCGACCCCACTTACCGATCAGGCGCCGCTTCAAGGGACGTCTCGAACCGCTTGTCCGCCGCCGCAGCTTCTTTCAAGAGCGCGTCGAAATTGTCAGGTGGGTTGCCATCTTCCAGCATCCCTTTGAACGTCGCATAGGCATCCGTCTTGCTGCCATAGGCGCGCAGGGTCTTGTCGTCGTTCACCCAGGCCACCACGATGACCTTCGCATCACCGTTGAACCGATAGAACAGCCGATATTGCTGGAAGAATTTCGCCCGGAACCAGTGCTTGCGGTGATCGCCGAGTGTGCCGCCTTGCCGGAAGGCGGCGGCACCCGGATCTGCCGGTATGGCCTCTGTGACCAGCTTGAAGATGGCGGCCAGCCGTTTGGTGGAATTTTTCTTGCGCCAGGTCTTGGGATCGCGTGCCTTACGCGCCTCGACCTCCAGGGTCAGCCCTTCGAGCTGGTCCAGAAAGAGCGGATGCGCATATATCGACCATCCGTTTACGACAAGGGGCGCTTGGGCGGGCACGCTATCGCCGCTCATTCATCCTCGAGCGATAGCGGCGCATCGAGATCGACGTCAACGTCTCCGACCAGTGCTGCAAGACGGTCATGCAAAGCCCCATCGAAGGCCCGAATGCGGTCCGGATGCGCCTTGATATCGGCCTCGACAAAATCGAGAAAGGCTCCGAGCACGGGATCGTAGTCTTCGGTGCGCACGGGCTCGATATAGACCCTGCCACTCGGCTCGGTGCAGTAGCGAATCTGGTCGCCCTTGCCCAGCTTGAGCTGCTTGCGCACACCCGCCGGCACGGTCGTCTGATACCGATCCGTGAGTTTCGAGACATCTTGTGCGAGGGCTGTCATGGCAGTCTCCTGAAGAAAAGGTTCTTTGCTACCTGCGATAGGTAATGCATTTGCATTGCCTTGTCAAGACAAGCCGCAGGATCTGCTGTCGCCGGGCAGGTCGATGAACCGTCCGGCGCAGGACCTAATGTCGCCCCGCGAGATACTCCGCCAGCACCTTTTGCGGAACTGAGCAGCTCCGAGCCCGCAAGCGAGGCCTTCGACAGGCGTACGAGCCCACCGGTTTCCTCGATGCGGTAGCAGCGGCGTTTTTGCCGCCCCCGCCTGTAGTGCGTCGCGGTGACGATCTGGCAGGTGCTGCCATCGGTGAGCGTCACAGGGGCCGCGAGCCTGATCTTGTCGCCTTCCTCGTAGTCCGGGATCGCAGCCCAGTCCCGGCAGCGCTGGCGCCAGGCATGGGCGTAGCTGTCCGGGTCTTTCAGGTCGGAGAGGAGCTCGATCAGCCCAAGGGGAGCACGAGACTCGTTCGGGCCAGCGCTTTCATCCATGTCCTTGTAGCCCCAGCAGCCGTCATCATATCGGGTAAGGAATACGGCGGCGAAAGTGATGGAGCCATCCGCATCGGTGACATAGGTCGTGTCTTCGACAGCGGTGCCGTCGAGATTGGTGACCCTTGCCGCCGCATACCAGGTTGAGCCGACCTTGCAGGCCTTGACCAGTTCAGTTTTGCGCGTGTCGCCATGAGAGGTGCAGAGCCGGGCAATCTCCGCTTTCTCATCCGCGTAGGTCTGGACGCGGCCGTCGGTGTAGAAGAGCCAACCCATCACGCCGCCCTCCGGTCATCGATTTCCATCAGCGCATCGAGCGGCACGCGGTAGGGCTGCATGGCGTCGAAATCCTCGCAATTGCCGCAGTTCTGCACGATCGCGAAGGTGTCGCAGGCATCCTTGAGAATGACCCGGAAGGTGCCGCCGAGGCCCGAGGGCACCTCGTAGGTCCCGCCGATGAGATAGTCCGAGGCCCGGCGCACGAAGACGCGGATGCTGTGGCCATCGGTGGCGAGCCGGATGGCCCCCCGCCCCCGGTCGATGAGCACCTGCACGTCATCAAGGATGTCGGTGTAGAACTGGCCGGTCAGATCACGAAACGCCATGCGGCGCTGCGCCATCCAGTCGGTGTCCCGAAACGGGTTCATGCCGTCGGCGAAGGCGAAGGACGGTTCGGCCTGCTCAGTGGTGACGATACGGGTGGTCGTGCCATCGATGCCGTTTGAACGCAGATGCACGCCATTGCCGACGATGAGAATCAGCGCGGGCCTGTCCACGGGCCCGTTCCAGTT
>CAYGMX010000357.1:0-3677 GCA_964351055.1 uncultured Loktanella sp.
GGTTCAGAGCCTGCGAATTTTTCAAAGGCAAAGCGCGGGATTTTCGTGACGACATAGTCAATCGTCGGCTCGAAGGAGGCCGGTGTCACGCCGGTGATGTCGTTGTCCAACTCGTCAAGCGTGTAACCGACCGCCAGTTTTGCAGCAATCTTTGCAATCGGAAAACCGGTGGCCTTGGATGCCAGCGCAGAAGACCGCGACACTCGCGGATTCATTTCGATCACTACCATGCGCCCGTCAGAGGGGTTCACGGCCCATTGTACGTTGGACCCGCCGGTTTCCACCCCGATTTCGCGCAGCACATTGATGCTGTGCGTGCGCATGATCTGGTATTCCTTGTCGGGCAGTGTCAGCGCGGGGGCCACGGTAATGCTGTCGCCGGTATGCACGCCCATCGGGTCCACGTTTTCGATGGCGCAGACGATGATCGCGTTGTCGGCCTTGTCGCGCACGACCTCCATCTCGAATTCTTTCCAGCCGAGCAGGGATTCGTCGACCAGAATCTGGCCCACGGGAGAGGCTTCCATGCCGGTCCGGCAATAGTATTCGTATTCTTCGCGGTTATAAGCCACGCCGCCACCGGTGCCGCCAAGGGTAAAGGCGGGGCGGATGATCGCGGGCAGGCCCACATATTCGATGGCGTCGATGGCCAGTTGCAGACCGGCCTTGATGTCGCGTTTGCCGTTCACCAGAGGTGCGGTGATGATGGTCGCCTTGGGGTTTTCGATGCCAAGCCTGTCCATCGCCTCGCGGAACAGCTTGCGGTCTTCGGCCATTTCGATGGCTTCGCGCTTGGCCCCGATCATTTCAACGCCGAATTTTTCCAGCACGCCCATATCGGCCAAAGCCAGCGAGGTATTCAGCCCCGTTTGTCCGCCCATGGTTGGCAAGAGCGCGTCGGGGCGCTCTTTTTCGATGATTTTTGCGACAATTTCGGGGGTGATCGGTTCGATATATGTGGCGTCCGCCAGTCCCGGATCGGTCATGATCGTCGCGGGGTTGGAATTCACCAGGATGACGCGATACCCCTCTTCGCGCAGGGCCTTGCAGGCTTGTGCGCCAGAGTAGTCGAATTCGCAGGCTTGGCCGATGATAATGGGGCCCGCGCCGATGATCATGATTGACTTGATGTCGGTACGCTTTGGCATGGCAGTGCCCCCTGAAACCAGCAAATTGTTGTGGGTTATAGGGATGGTGCCAGCATGTGCAAGAGGGGATCAACCTTCTGCAAATCGCGGTGCGATCGCCGGTGATGCGGCATTTGATCTATGTCAACTCAAACTGACACTAATTTGTGTAACTTTATACTTACATAATAGGGAGTCACCCATGCGCATTCTGTTCGTTCACCCCAATTACCGGTCGGGCGGGGCCGAGATTGCAGGCAGTTGGCCTCCGGCATGGGTCGCTTATCTGACCGGATCGCTGCGCCGTGTCGGTTTTGACGATATCCATTTCATCGATGCGATGACCAATGACATTTCCGATGCGGACCTTGCCGACCGGATTTCCGAAATCGCCCCCGATGTCGTGGGCGTCACCGCGATTACCCCGTCGATTTACCGTGCGGAGGATGTACTGCGGCTAGCGCAGGAACGTGTGCCCAATGCGCTGCGCGTGCTGGGCGGAGTCCAT
Organism: uncultured Loktanella sp.; assembly: GCA_964351055.1. Taxonomy (GTDB): domain Bacteria; phylum Pseudomonadota; class Alphaproteobacteria; order Rhodobacterales; family Rhodobacteraceae; genus Yoonia. Next base: position 1,636 of record CAYGMX010000357.1, read on the forward strand.
GCCACATTCATGTATAAACAGGTGCTGAGCGAAGCGCCATGGGTCGATGTCATCGTACGCGGCGAGGGCGAGGAGATCGTCTGCGCCCTGATGACAGCCGTCCGTGACGGGCGCTGGCCTGCGCAAAAACGGCAGATCCACGGTTTGGCCTTTATTGATGGCGATGAAATCGTCGCGACCCAAGCGGCCAGCACGGTCAAGGATCTGGACGGGATCGACCCCGACTGGACCATTCTGGAGTGGGAGAAATACATCTACATTCCGCTGAACACTCGTGTCGCTATTCCCAATATGGCGCGCGGCTGCCCCTTTACCTGTTCGTTCTGTAGTCAGTGGAAGTTCTGGCGTGATTACCGCGTGCGTGACCCCAAGAAAGTGGTCGATGAAATCGAGCGGCTGGTGAATGAACAGGGTGTCGGTTTCTTTATCCTTGCGGATGAGGAACCCACGATCAACCGCAAGAAATTCATCCAGTTCTGCGAGGAATTGATCGCGCGTGGTCTGCCTGATCGTGTGAAATGGGGCATCAACACCCGCGTGACCGACATTTACCGTGATCGTGAATTGCTCAAATTCTATCGCGCGGCAGGTCTTGTCCATGTGAGCCTTGGGACAGAGGCCGCCGCCCAGTTGAAGCTGGACCAGTTCAACAAGGAAACCAAGGTCGAGGAAAACAAGGAAGCGATCAGGCTCTTGCGCGAGGCGGATATTCTTGTCGAGGCACAGTTTATTGTGGGGCTGGACAATGAAACCCCCGAGACACTGAACGAGACCTACAAGATGGCGTGGGACTGGCAGCCCGATCTGGCGAACTGGGCCATGTATACGCCGTGGCCCTTCACCCCGCTGTTTCAGGACCTGAAAGATAAGGTCGAGGTGTTCGACTTCAGCCGCTACAATTTTGTGACCCCGATCATGAAGCCTGCCGCGATGACGCGGGGCGAATTGCTGGACGGAGTGATGAACAATTACCGCCGTTTCTATATGCGCAAGGCGCTGTTCCATTATCCTTGGCGGGGCACCGGTTTCCGGAGGCGGTATTTGCTGGGATGTCTGAAGGCGTTCATGAAGGCAGGATTTGCCCGCACGTTCTATGATCTGGGCAAAGTCGGCTACACCGGTCCGCAATCCAAGGGAAAGCTGGATTTCCACTTTGACGAGACCCGCACAATTGCCGAAGCCCAGATGGACGATTGGGAGGCCAGCGCCGACAAAGCCGCACGCGCCGCCGAGCGGCGTGCCGCCGTACGTGCGCAGGGCAAGGAGCGTGCGATTACGCGCAATGCGGCCTTCAAGATGCCCAATGGTGCGCAAGTCAAGGCCTGCGGCGGCGGGTCCGACCAGATGGAGGACGCCTGAGGATGCCGTGCGCAAACCGGGCCTGATTGGCCCCAATGCGATTTTGCAGCTCTTGCCGGTTCTGGAACAGGCGGGAGGGGCGGCCCTGCGCGATCAGGTGTTGGTATCTGCGGGCTTGATGGGTCCGCCAAGTGATACCGGCATGATGCCAGAGGGGCCTGCGGCTCGGGTGCATCGGGCGTTGCGCGCAATCGAGCCAGAGTTGGCACCGGCGCTGGCATGGGCGGCAGGGGTCAGGACAGCCGAGTATATCATGGTGCGCCGGATCCCACGGGCTGCACAGATTGTCTTGCGTCTGTTGCCGGCACGTTTTTCCGGCCCACTTTTGACCAAAGCGATTGCAAAACATGCATGGACCTTTGCAGGGTCGGGCACGTTTGCGGTTGCAGGGCCACTTGCCTTTGAGATCGTCGACAATCCGATTGTGCGCGGAGAGACAAGTGAACTGTCGCTGTGTCACTGGCATCGCGCCGTGTTCGAGACGCTCTTTCGGCGGTTGGTTGATGACCGGTTGCGCTGTGAAGAGCAGACGTGCTGCGCGATGGGTGCGCCTGCCTGCCGGTTTGTCCTGCGACGCAGTGGTAGCTGATCAAATTTCAAGAAAATTTGAGGCCTCCGGCGGGGAGATTTAGGCTCGAATGAAGCAGGTGGTTGACTTCGGCGGGGGAAAGCGGGGGCTCGGG
>CAYGMX010000358.1:0-2181 GCA_964351055.1 uncultured Loktanella sp.
CGTCCCACGTCGACCACATTGATCGATCTGACGTCGGCATCGCCCAAGCAGCACTGGAAATTGGAGCTGAGAACAATGCTGCGGTCGCAGTCAAAAAGCTGCGTCTATTTAATTGATACATTTCATTCTCACGCTGATCTGCAAAAGTAGCCCTTAAAAAAGATATCGGAGGAAGCAGTGTACGGCAGTTTATTGAAAAGCCCTATCCAATTCTCTGCGTTCCATAAGAACGTCGAATAGCTTCTTGTTGCCAGCACTGATATTTATCCAATTGTATCCTTGACCCTGCTTCGCTGAAACCTGCAACAATGTTTTCAGCTTCAACGGAGACAAAGTGATCATGGCAAACACCGAACATCAAGAAACAACCAGATCTTCAAAACTGGTGCACTACGGCATGATGGCTTGTTGTGCCGTCATGCTCTTTCCCGTCGCTGCATTCTTGCTTGCTGGCGGAACAATTGCGGGCATGTGGAGCAATCTAGGGCTTTTCGCTCCGATTGCACTTTGCATCGGTGCCCATGTTTTGATGTTCAAGATGATGGGAAAGTCTTGCCACGGATCAAAAGAGGACGCAGGCCGAAAGACTGCCGTTGATGCTGACTTTGCAGACGCGCGCCCATCGGTCCCTCAAATTTCTCGCCAGTGATTGGCGCGGACTGAATCTGACACTCATGGATGCAAGCCTTTTTGTTTTGGGAGTATGCTCTACCTTTGAAACGGAATGTCCTTACAGTCCGGCATGGGTTGTGCGGTCTGGCTCAGACGGCGTGACGCTTCCCGATCGATGTAAACTTGCCAGCATAGCTGAGAGTTCCGTCCAGCGCATATTTTGCGATGATGGGCGTAGGGGTTTGTTTTGTAGGCGGTGCGTGAACCTCATTACAAGCATGTTACCTCAAATTCTGACCGAACGCCTTTGACTTAAGACCAGGTTTTCGCCAAAGAGCCCACATCAAAGCATACCGCTGGAGGGTTGCGCATGTCACTTGCTAAACGACTGGTACATAACTGGAGTATCCGCCACGTCCTGGTGATACTAGTCTCGGCGATTGCCGTCGGCATGTTTCTGGCGAGCCGGAGCGAATGGTCAGCGATGCATCGCTGGAATCGGGCTGTTGGCGACGTGTCGCTGTTACTTGTCGCCATGGCAATGACGCTTGGTCCGTTATCGCGCCTTTGGCGTCCTGCCGTCCAGTTTTTGCCATTCCGCAGGGAGTTCGGAATTTACGCCGTCATACTTGCGCTTGTTCATGCGACAATCATTCTGATCGGCTGGGTCGAAGTCGATCTGATGCGGCTGATGGGGTTTGAATTCCATCCTGATCTTCAGCAATATGTCATGATTCAGCACGGCTTTGCTCTAGCCAATCTAGTGGGTATCCTCGCGCTCTTTTATGGCATCTTTCTTGCGGTGACATCCAACGATTTCAGTCAACGTATTCTCGGAAGTTTGGTCTGGAAATTCGTTCAGCAAGGCACCTATGTGCTGTGGTGGCTTTCCGTCCTGCACACCGGCTATTTCCTATTCCTGCATTTCCTTGATTACCACCGTCGCACGCCCGAACCAAACTGGGCTCAGTGGCCTTTTGTCGGACTCGTGCTTGTGGTGCTAGCAATGCAGATTGCTGCGTCGTGGGTGACGTGGCGCCGTTCGCGCAGTCGGACCGTCACGCCCTAGGGACAGGCCGGCGTCATTAGCAGAGACGGGCATATCTTAGCTGCTAACAGTTTCGTGGATGACAACTTAAGCTTTCATCGCTCTCTCCCCGTATCCGTGAGGTAAACGACAATGCAAGTTGGTTATTGCCGCAACTTCTTCAGTGTGTCCGCTACGATCTGCGCTCGTGGATCAGCTATTTCTGTCAAAGAAAATAGCTCTTCGGCGCGCTCAAAAGCGGTGATTGCTTGCGAGTTATTGCCCAGAACCGTGTAGGCGTTGCCAAGCCGCATCCAACCTTCGAGATCACCCGGTTCATCCTCCAATCGTGTCGCCAACCGTTGAACCATGGATTGAATGAATGCATTCTGTTCATCGTCTGACAAGTCCTGAGCGTTCGCGACGTCATCTTCAGTAGGTCCAGGCGTGCGGGCCACTGGCGCGAAGCTTGCCAGCGAGATCGGGCGCCGCCCGATCTCGGTGCCGATGCGGTTAGCTTCAGCAACAAGACTTTCCATCCA
>CAYGMX010000358.1:2191-3650 GCA_964351055.1 uncultured Loktanella sp.
CCATCCATGGATAAAAACCATCGGCAGCATTCAGTCGTGCGACAAGCAAGTCATGGGCCTCGGCGGCCTCGCCAGTTTGGGACAAGGCGACCGCTTTGTAAAAGACGCTTGCCGGGTTGTTGGGATCCAGCGTGATCGCCCGATCGATAGCGGTTTCAGCAGGCGGAGTGACCACTCCTTGTTGTGCGTAAATGAGAGCCTCTGCCAGCATCGAAAAGACTGCCGAGTTTGCCTCTGGCCGTTCCGATACAATGCTGAAGGCATCTGCTGCCTCAGCGAACCGGCCCATTTTTGAATATGACTGCCCCAAAAGCATCCACCCTTCCCTAGGTCCACCGTCAGGGTCACTGACAAGCCTGGCAAAAAGCTGCGACGAGAGATCAGCGCATTTTTGCCGCCTCCTGCCGTTCGGCGGCTCGGTCAGCAAACGCAATCCCAGGAATTTCCGGGGATCCCATCGACGTGTAGTACCCAAATGCAAACAGCGGCACAAAAGCGGCACTTAGGATCAAACCGATACGTCCACCAGTCACCGACCCCGTCTTGCGAGTGGTCGCTTTGCGAGATTGCATCAGTATGCGTCTTTTGATTTCCTGTTCTGCGGCCTTTGCCTCAGCCGCTGAAATGACGCTCCGGTCCAGATCGCGTTGCACCTCGTCCAACTGATCAAGCAGGACAGCCGGCGTGGTGTCTTCAGACCCAACGTTCGCGTGCATCTTACTGCGCAGAGGCATCGCCATCAATGTGAGCGCCACCACAGATAGAAAGATGAAAAATAGCCAGATCATGGTTTTTCTCCAGCCTTGTTGTCAGCAATGAAAAGCGCGATTTCGGCCTCTTCTGCATCTGAAATATCGTTAGGGATTTTCTTGCTGCGGCCGCGAGACAACACCAGCCACCCTACCAGAAGCGAGACGAGGGCAAGTGCAAAGGGCGCAAGCCATAGCGCCGCTGTTGCGGCATTAAATGGCGGGCGCATAAGTACGTAGTCTCCGTAACGTGCATGGACGTATGCGATTGTTTCCTGATTACTATCGCCAGCTACTAGTCGTTCGCGCACCAGAATGCGCAAGTCGCGGGCGACGCCAGCGTTCGAGCTGTCGATATCTTGGTTCTGGCAGACCACGCAGCGTAATTCCTTTGAAATCTCGCGCGCTCGTTCTTCCAAAACGGGATCTTGCAGCATTTCATCCGGTTCAACCGCAAATGCCAGTACTGGCAAGAGCAACATCAGTAAAACAGCAAGACGCTTCATCGGTCTACCCCTTCGTCCAAAGCGCCTGCCTGCACGAGCGCCTCTCTGAATTTTGCGACGGCCTCTTCTCCGACGACGGCGCCCAGCGCGTCCACGAAGCCTCCGAGGCGCTGATCGCGATCCCGGGGGTGGAGCGGTGCTTCAGCCTGACTCGGGCCAAGCGCCCCGTCCGTGCCCCCGGGTTCCACGTCGATCCACGGGACC
>CAYGMX010000359.1:0-3634 GCA_964351055.1 uncultured Loktanella sp.
AGCGACCGGCAGAGGCCGTAGATCCAGACGGGTGCGATATTGCGCGCGGCCCCGATGCGGATGGGGACAGAAATGGCGACGCCGACGACTGTCGACGTCAAAGTCATCGTCAGGCTTTCGACAAGGCCAATGCTGATATCCCTCCAACGGCTCGTGAAATCGGGTTGCAGGAAGCCCATGACGAACCGCTGCCCGCGCTCCAGCCCTTCATAGACGCGGGCCCAGTTCACCTCGACCGTGTTCAGGGCCAGCACGAGATAAATGACGATCCCGATCTGCACTGCGATCCGCCAGCGGCGGTCCTTGATGATCTGCGGCGGGCGCTTCCAGCGCGTGGGATAAGCGGCCGTCATCTGGCCAAAGCCGCGATGCGGTCGCGCGCGTCTGCTTCGGCGGCAGTTTGTTCCTCGTCGCCCTTGCGCATCGCATTCCAGTCTTCTTCGCCGTAGATTGTGGTCAGCGCCTCTTGTGTCAGTTCTTCCGGGGGACCATCGAACACCACGCGCCCCGCGCGCAGGCCCACGATCCGCTGCATGAATTGCTGCGCAAGCGGCACGTCATGGATGTTGACGATGGCGGGCAGGCCGCGTTCGGCGCAGATCTCGATCAACAGACGCATGATCTGGCGTGATGTCTTTGGGTCAAGGCTGGCGGTAGGTTCATCGACCAACAGCAATTCGGGATCCTGGGCCAAGGCGCGGGCGATACCGACACGTTGCCGCTGGCCGCCGGATAGGGCGTCGGCACGCTTGTCGGCCTGTTCCATCAGCCCCACGCGGTCGAGTAACGCATAGGCACGCGCGATGTCTTCGGCGGGAAACTTGCGCAGATAGCTGCGCCAGAACGGCACATAGCCCAACCGGCCCGACAGGACGTTTTCCATCACCGTCAGCCGTTCTACCAGCGCGTATTCCTGAAAGATCATCCCGATCCGGCGGCGTTGCTGGCGCAACTCGCGCTTGCCAAGACCCACAAGGTTCACGTCGTTCAGCAGCACCTTGCCACCCGAAGGTTCTACCAGCCGGTTGATGCAGCGAATTAGCGTGGACTTGCCTGCCCCCGAGGGCCCGATCAGGCCCGTGATCTGGCCCTTCGGCACGGTGAGCGACACATCGGAAAGTGCCGTGTCGCCGGTCTTGTAGGTCTTGGAAAGCGATTGAAGAATGAGCATGGAGGGTCCTGAAAAAGGGAACGCGGGCGGCTTGCACCGCCCGCGTCAAACCTTGGGAGCGAGGTTATTCGCAGGTGTACTGCACGTCCAGCGCCGCGTCGATCTGACGAATCACAGCCCAGTTCTCCTGGAAAGTGATTGGGATGAATTGTGCTTCACCCGATGCGCTGAATTCTTCTTCCATGCTGGTGCCGGCCCAGTCGAAGGTGAAAAACGCTTCCTGCACGGCTTCCTGCAGATCGGGGTGCAGGTTGTAGACCGTGCCATAACCAGTCGTGGGGAACGTGTCGGAAGTGTAGATGATCTCGAGCTGATCGGCCTGGATCACATCGCGTGCTTCCATCCGCTTGCGGACCGAATTGGCGATGGCGGCAGCTTCGTAGTCGCGGTTGGCGACGCCGAGGATCGAGTTGTCATGCGCGCCGGAAAAGGCAGTTTCGAAATCGGTACCCGCGACCAGCTCAAACTCGGATTCCAGCAGTGCCGAAGGTGCCTTGAAGCCGGAGTTCGAGGTTTCGGAAGTGAAGGCCAGTGTCCGGCCTGCCAGATCAGCAATCTCCGTGATGCCGCTGTCGGGGTAGGTGATGATTTCCATCTCATAGCCAAAAGACCCATCGGCTGCCGCCATCATGGCAAAGGGACGGAAACCGGCGCAGGCGACGGCTAGCGGGTTTGACCCAGTGTTAAAACCGGCGACATGCAGACGGCCAGCGCGCATGGCTTCGATCTGGGCGGCGTTGGACTGTACGGGGAAGAACTGCACGTTCTTGCCGGTCAGCTCGGCCATATGGTCAAGGAACGGCTGCCAGACTTCGGCATAGACCGCCGGGTCTTCTACGGGGGTGTAGGCGAAGACGAGCGTGTCGGGGTCCAGCCATTGGCTTTCATCTGTCGGGATGTCGGCGATCAGGTCGCCGTCATTATCGACATAGCCTTCGGACAGTGCGAATTGGGCAAAGCTCGGGCTAGCAAGCACAACAGCGATGGCTGTCAGTGTGGCGGTCATTTTCATGGCAACATTCCTTTTGCATCAGCATGGTGATGGTCGATGCCGTGGCAGTAGAATGTAAATGCATTGTGAATTTGATGTGACGTTATTGTAAGACACGCTGTCCGCGGTGATAACCTGCTGGACGACAAAGCGTAGGCGTTATCCCAGCGCGTATTGTCCGCAAACTGTGAATCCGCCAACCACCCGATTTTGCAGGCGCCGCGAATGTCGGCAATGCGGGCTGCTACTGCAGCATTCTCAAGTCATGTCGAGAGTCCGCAATGGGCCGTCCGTGAAGACGGCCCATGCCTCTATATTTCGATAGCTTCGGCGATCGCCAGCGCATCTTCAAGCTCGACGCCGAGGTACCTGACAGTGCTGTCCATCTTGGTGTGACCCAATAGACGCTGGACTGCCCGCAGGTTGCCTGTCTTCTTGTAGATCTGCGTGACCTTGGTGCGCCGCATCGAGTGCGTGCCCTACGGCTGGTCAAAGCTGCCATTCGTGCGTCGTGCAGTATCTTCCTTGATCAGATGACCGCTATGCGGGACAAAGCGGTCATCGAGGATGGATCGCTTCACTTTTCAGGAGCAGGTCACGCTCTGGTTTGGTGCTGCAGAATACGCGGCTTAATCCCAATAACTGAGCATTGTGCCTGTTGTCCTCGCCATATCGGCGTTGCGTTCTACCTGAAGCGCGGGTACACTGAATGGAACGATATGAAAATCGAAACAGCGTGAGACCCCTCGGATTTTGCAATGATTTGTCGGCCTAGCAGGCATGAACTTGCGGCTGGTCTGGGTTTTGGATTGATCGCTCACTTGCAATAGTTCCTCTCAGAACAATCCAAGGTTCTCGCCCCCGCGACGATGATCATTGACCAGTTGACCACGATGCTATGTTGCTTCGCTTCTCGCTAAATGTTTGGGCGCGTTCAGTGCGCGGTAGCCAAGCGCAAATATCCACGCGCACCAAAAGCAGCCTATCCAGCAATAGCCCGCAGATTGCGGATGAAATCAGGACAAATGAGACCATGAAATATGACAATAATCGTCCACCAATGGCCGTCATTCTGACCGATGGCATCGGGTCACGCCTCAGCCCGTTGACTGACAACAGCGCGGAAAGCCTGCTGTCCGTCGGCGGATCTGTCATTTTGGAGAGGATGATCCGCAATTGCTTGAGTTGCGGGATGTCCCAGTTCGTTTTGGTACTGGGACATCGGGCGAATGAGATCAAGCAGTTCGTCGACAAGGCATTTCGGGGAATCCGCGTGACATATGTGATCAACGACCGGTATCGCGATACCAACTCAGGCTACTCCTTGATGCTCGCATCTTCCGCCGTGGGGACGGCTGAGTTTATCAAATTCGATGCAGATGTGGTGTTTGATACCAAGATTCTGCGCGCGCTGGTCGATAGTAATTTACCCAACGTCCTGTGTGTCGACCGACACATTGCTTTGCCCGATT
>CAYGMX010000360.1:0-3633 GCA_964351055.1 uncultured Loktanella sp.
GTATGGGGCATATGGGCATAGGTCCCGATCCCGAAGGGCGCAGGGGCATAGGTGCCATCATCTTGGGCAATTTGCAGCAGTTGATCCCCCATGGAGGTCAGCATGACCTCGTCGCGTCCGTCGCCGTTCAGATCGCGGCTGGCGATCCCCATGCCCCAGAGAGACACATTCTGCCAACCGTCATCCTCACCCAGAAAACGCTGCTCTGCGATGTCCCACATCTGTTCGTAGCCACCACGCACGTAATATTGCCGGTCGTTGGAAATCCGCAGTGTCAGGCGGCCCCGCGCATCAAGCCCCGCCAGCATGGAAAGCGGGCAAAAGCCGGGTGTCAGGGGTGTGGTTTCATAGGTATCGCCCGAGGGGCGCAGCACGGCATTGGCATCGCAGGCCTGAAACGGGCCATCTGGGTCATCACGGTCGACATAGTTGCCCACTGCCATCACCGGACGCCCGTCATCTTCCCACCAAGCGGAAAAGGCCGTGGACCATGCGTTTTCCGCAGGCAAGGCAAACCCTGTATCAAAGCGGCACTCCGGCCCGCCCAAAAGGATCTGGTTTTGCCCCAACCGCAACACGAACAGATCCATATGTCCGTCGGCATTGATATCAAGCGGGTAGGCTCCGGTGACGCCAGTCAGCGCCGTTACCGGGGCGGACTGGAAGGTGAAATCCCCTTTGTTCACAAACAGGGCCGCCGGATTTGCGCCGCCTGCGGCAAACATGTCGGGCAGACTGTCACCATTGCAGTCAAGGACGGCGACCCCACCGCCGACAAAATGCTCCCAGCCGCCTGCGTAGATATGTGGGGGCAAGCCGCTGGAGCGGTCTTCGAACAGCGGGTCGGCACTTGCGGCAGTGGCCAGCAAAAGCGCGGGAACAAGCCGGATCATTGGCGGCTCTCACCCAAGGCGGCAGTCGTGACGGCGGCCAGTGCCAGCGCAGTGGCACCGCGCGCCCAAACCAGATCGCCCCAAGCGTGGGTTTCGATCCGGCAAGGGCTGCGCCCGTCGTTCAAGGTGAGTTTTTGCATCTCGGCAAGCACCTCATCCGCATAGAGGTAATCATAGCGCATGCGCTCGCCCGACAGGATAATCAATTCGGGATCAAAAAGCTGGATCACATTCGAAAGGCCCACCGCCAGATAGCGACCGGCGCGTCGAAAGATTGTCCGCGCTGCCTCGTTGCCTGATTTGGCCTGCGAAAACAGCGCATCCAGCATCGCATGCGCACTTTGCAGGTTGCGGGGGTTCCTGTGCAGGGCGGTCGCGGCCTCACGGGCAAGCGCATAGTCGGCCAGATAGGCCTCAAGGCAGCCGCGCTGCCCGCAGCGGCACAGGGCCCCGTCCAGTTGCACTTTGGTATGTCCAAGTTCCAACCCCATGCCGCGCGACCCGCGAAACAGGCGGTTATCAAGGACAAGCCCCATCCCGACACCATGTTCGATGGTTACAACCGCGAAATCGGACATTGACCGCCCGACACCGAACCAGAGTTCAGCCAAAGTGAGTACATTTGCATCATTGTCCAGATGCACCGGCACCCCGAACCGTGCAAGGAATGCCGTCCCGATATCGACCTCGCGCGCACTTAGCAGCGGTGACCATGCGACTGTCCCGCTTTGATGATCGACAATGCCGGACAACCCGATGCCCACGGCGGAGATATCAGCCAGCGACTTGTCTGCGGACTTCAGCACGATATCCATCAGGGCATCGATTTCTTCCAGCAAGGCATCAAGTGTCTTTGGTGTCGGTGCTGTTGCAAGGGTCGCATCGGCCAGCATTTGACCGGCGAAGTCGGTCAGAACCGCAGAGTGGTTTTCGTCCGAAATCTTGATCCCGATAACATAGCGCCCCTCGGGCACAACCTCGAGTGCGACCGGGGGCCTGCCACGCCCCGTTTCGCGCGGCAGCCCCTCGACCTCGCGCAGCAATCCGGCCGTGATCAGGTCGGCGGTCAGCGTGGTCGCCGACCCCGCGCTGATCCCAAGAGCGCGGGTCAGATCGGTGCGGGCGGCGCGCCCTGACGCGCGGACATATTCGAAGATTTGTTGACGCAATGGCTTTGCTTCGGCACCGCTCGCAGGCAACATTGGCCCGCATCCGTAGGAGCCGCCCGATTCGTCGCTTTCGATAGTGATGACGTCATACATAGTTCATTGCCTAAACTATAGCGGCCCAGCGGCCCCCATATTTTATCCCCTTTACTAACTCTGCCTAAGATTCGGTCATTCTGAAAGCATAAATTTGTAATTTTTAGCAATTTTTATTTTGACAACTGAATTTAATTGGGCATCTTGTCTGTCGTAGGGTCAAAAGGCCCGCGCCCTCAGTGCATGGGGGCACATCATTGGGAGGAAAACATGCATAAATCCATTCTTATGGCGGCAATCGCCGTCGTTGGCTTCAACTCGGCTGCTTTGGCCGAGGGCATGCGCGTCGGCGTATCCTGGGCCAGCTTTCAGGAAGAGCGCTGGAAGATCGACGAAGCAGCCATGGTTGCGGCGATCGAAGCCAACGGCAACACCTATGTCTCCGCTGACGCGCAGTCTTCTGCTGCCAAGCAGCTGACCGACATCGAAGCACTGATGAGCCAAGGTGTTGACGTGTTGATCATCAACGCTTGGGACAAAGATGCGATCGGGCCCGCAATCGACGCAGCCGCCAACGAAGGCATCCCTGTCATCGGCTATGACCGTCTGATTGAGGACGACCGCACATTCTATCTGACATTCGACAACGTCGGTGTGGGCCGGATCATCGCGCAGTCCGTTCTGGACGTGCAGCCTGAAGGCAACTATGCGATCATCAAAGGCGATCCAGGCGATCCGAACGCCGGTTTCCTGCTGCAAGGCATGATGGAAGTCATCGGTGACAGCGTGAATTCCGGTGCGATCACCATCGTTGGCGAAGCTTTCTCTGACGCATGGAAGCCTGAAAGCGCACAGCGCAACATGGAGCAGATCCTGACAGCCAACGACAACAATGTTGATGCTGTTCTGTCCCAGAACGACGGCATGGCCGGCGGTGTTGTTGCCGCACTCAGCGCGCAAGGTCTTGTGATCCCTGTCGGTGGTCAGGACGGTGACTTGGCTGCGATCAACCGCGTTGCACGTGGTTTGCAGACTGTGTCTGTCTGGAAAGATGCCCGTGCATTGGGTGCAGCCGCTGGTCAGATCGCCTCTGATCTTGCCGCAGGCACAGCCATGGCTGACATCGAAGGTGCTGGCATCTTCTCTGACGGTGAAAAGGGTATCCCTGTGAACGCGATCCTGCTGGATCCGACACCTTTGACACGCGCCAACCTGAACGTGGCGATCGATGCAGGCCACATCTCGAAAGAGCAGGCTTGTGAAGGTGCAATCGCTGGCGTTGTTGGCTGCGAATAACCTTTGAACAGACCGGCGCCGGAATTTCTTTTGGCGCCGGTTTTTCATCTTGCCTGCATGAAAGTCTGGCCCGCAGCCACCGCCAGATTGAAACACAACTGCCGCGCGACCCAAAAGCGACGATGCAGCGGTTGCCACGACCATGTGTGAAATGGGAACGAGAGCATGACAGATACAACCGAGGCCTCCGGGGTCTCCTCCGAAGCTAAGGGCGCGCAGCCGCAGCCCGGACTGATCGGGAA
>CAYGMX010000361.1:0-3632 GCA_964351055.1 uncultured Loktanella sp.
CGTCACTAGCGCGGTCAATGCGCGAACACCGGCTCAAGAGATGCCGCGAGCAGTCCAGTTATATTTGGGCTTGACAACGAAATTGCCCGCGCTCTGCGGGCCTTTCGTTATTCTGCCGCGCGCATTGCAGGCGTCAACTGCACTGCAGTTGCAGGCGCGTCATCTTCCCAGATAAACTCCGGCACCTTCAGCCGACGCGCCTGCCGCTCCAGCGCCCAATCGCGGGCGGCGCGGCTGCTGCGGCCCATCGACAGCTTTGCAAGCAACTGTGCGGACCATTGCACATAGGTCACAAACCAGATGCGCACGGCCAGCATCGAGGGGGTGAAGACCAGTGTCAGCATTGTTGCGATACCAAGACCAAAGACGACAGCAGTCGCCAATTGTTTCCACCACAGTGCGGTCGGACTGTCGATGGAATAGCCGCCGTTCATGAAATCAAGGCTCAGGCCGAACATCATCGGGGCAAGCCCCGCCATCGTCGTAATGGTGGTCAGCAAGACAGGGCGAATACGGTCTTCGGCGGTCCGCGTGATCGCTTCGGTCCGCGGCATGTATTTGCTGTATTCCTGAAAGGTGTCGATCAGGATGATGTTGTTGTTCACCACGATCCCTGCAAGAGCGACGATCCCTGTCCCAGTCATGATGATCGAGAACGGCTGATCCATCACCAGCATCCCCACCAGCGACCCGGCAGTGGACATCACCACGGCCATCAGCACGAGGATCGAGTTATAGATGCTGTTGAACTGCGCCAGCAGGATGATGAACATCAGCCCGAGAGCCCCTGCAAAAGCGGTTTGCAGGAAGGCACCGGATTCGGCCTGTTCCTCTTGGTCGCCGGTCCATTCCCAGTCGATAGAGGCGGGCAGGGGATTGGTGGCAAGCCAGTCGGTCAGCAGCGCAATGCGTTCATTGGCGTTCAGCGGTGCCTCGGAGGTGTCGCCCGCTGTCACCATGTCGGTCAGCCCTGCCGATGTGGTGTCGCCCAGAAGCGTCACAACATCGTAGCGGTCCATGCCTGTGGCCTCATCGCTGACGATACGCACGACAGCAACCGCAGCACCATCAACGGTCAGGTTCGTCAGACCCGCCGCCACGCCTGCCTTGACGTCGAAATAACGCTTCTGGTCGATCCGGTCGATTTGCGCCAGTTTTTCAACGGGCGTGCGGGTAATGAAGTTGGACAGCGGGATAAGGCCCTGATTGGTCCGCACTTTGAGGCTGTCCAGCGTAGACAGGACACGGTCTTGTTCGGGCAGGCGCACACGGATCTCGATCTCTTCGTCGGATGAATCCACCCGCATTGTATCCAGCAAGATGCCGCGTGTGACCATCTGCACCATAGCACCCACGGTCGCCACATCGGCCCCGAAACGACCAGCTTTTTCCACATCGACATCGATTTGCCAGTCAATCCCGGGCAGGGGCAGCGAATCTTCGATCGTAATCAGGCCAGGGGTTTGTTCGAACTGCGCGCGCGCAAGACTGGTTGCGGCGATCAGTTCTTCCCAGTTGTCGCTTTTCAGCCGCAGATGCACCGGCTTGCCGGAAGCGGGGCCGCGGGCTTGCGCCAGAATCTCGGTCTGGATACCGGGGATCGTGTTCAACTGCTCTTGCAGTTCGGCCAGCACGACATCACCGTCAAGTTCCGCGATACCGGCGCGGTCTTCCCACGGGATCGTTTCAAGCTGCACTTGCCCGATGGTATCGCCGGGCGTGCTGGCGCCGCTGGCGTCTGTGTTCAATCCGCCATCACCCGCAAAGGAAAAGGCAGTGATCACACCGGGATGGGCCAGTACGATATCTTCAGCTTGGCGCACCAGCGCGTCTTTTTCCTCTAGCGAAAGGTTGCCACGGGCGCGGACATAGACAATCGCCTGCTCGGGTTCGGATTCCACAAAGAATTCGACCCCGTTGTTGTTCGCGCCGTAGTAGCCGAAAATCGAAATAACAGTGAAGACAACAGCACCCACGGTGACAATCGGCATGACCGGATTGCCCACGATGAAGTTCATGAAATGGCCGAATGGCGAGCGGCGGTAGCCAGCTTTGATTGTCTTGGCCTCGCGCTCGATCTTGGCCGCTCCGATGGTGATCGACAACAGGAAAGCGCCCATCAGGAACAGCGCCATACCGGGCAGAGAATCGCCCAATCCGGCGGTCTGCACCGCTTCGCCGGACAGATAGCCGGGGTTCAGCGTGAGCATGGCGCCGGTAAAGACGACCATAATCGCTGGGAACACCAAGAGCGCCCGCACGACCCAGGGCAGACGCGCACGCAGCGCGTCAGAGGCGTTGCCGAACATGCGGCTCATCCGGCCAGTGACGCCGCCCAAGACAGGCAGATAGATCAGGGCAACGATCAAAGAGGCCGAGAGAACGAAAATCAGCGTGACCGGCAACATGCCCATGAACTGCCCCGGCACGCCTGGCCAGAACAGCATCGGTAGAAAGGCGCAAAGCGTGGTCGCGGTGGATGAAATGATCGGCCAGAACATCCGCTTGGCCGCTTCGACATAGGCGTGCATCGGTCCTGTGCCTTCGCGGATGCGCTTGTCGGCGTACTCCACCACGACAATCGCGCCGTCCACCAGCATCCCCACCGCAAGGATCAGGCCGAACATCACGATATTCGAGATCGTGATCTCCATCACTGCAAGCAGCGCGAAACACAACAGGAACGAGGTCGGGATCGCAAAGCCCACCAGCAGGGCGGGCCGTGTGCCCAAGGCTGCCAGCACGACGATCATCACCAGCGCGATTGCGGTCAGCACCGACCCTTCCAACTGGCTGACCATAGAAGCCACGTTGCGCGACTGGTCATTGGATGTGCCGACCTGAATGGCGGCCTGTAATTCGGGGGACCAGCTTGCGCGTTCGTCCGCGACCACTTCTTTGACCAGCGCCGCGGTGTCGATTAGGTTGAAACCCTTGCGTTTCACCACCTGCAAGGCCACCGTGTTGACCCCGTTAAAGCGGGCGGTGCCTGCGCGGTCTTCGAAAGTCAGGCGTATCAGGGCCAGATCGCCAAGGGTGATGACGCGGTCGCCATTGGTCTTGACGGGCAGGTTGTAGACATCCTGCGGGTCGTCGAATGACGACGGGATCTTGACCGAGAATGTGCCCTGCGCGGTTTCGACCTCGCCCGCCGCGATCAGCAGGTTGTTGTTGACCACGACGCCGATCAATTCACCGGCGGTGACATTGTAGGCCTCAAGGCGCAGCGGGTCGATCACGACCTCCAGCATCTCGTCACGCTGCCCTGCGAGGCCCGCTTCGAGCACGGCATCCAGGCCTTCGATCCGTTCCTGCAAGTCCTTGGCCACGCGCAGCAAGGTCCGTTCGGGAACTTGGCCGGTGAGGTTCACGATGACGATGGGGAATTCGGAAAAGTTGATCTCGTTGATCGAATACTGGTCGGCGCCGCTTGGAAACTGGGCTTCGGCGTTGTTCATCGCAGAGCGGATGTCGGCCAAAATCTTCGTCTTGTCCCACCCGAATTCAAATTCGAGCGCGACGCCGGCATAACCTTCGGCGGCGGTTGCCGACATGGTTTTCAGGCCATCCAGATCGGACAGCTCCGGTGCCAGCGGCGTGACCAAAAGTGTTTCGCGGTCTTCCGCGGAATT
>CAYGMX010000362.1:0-3625 GCA_964351055.1 uncultured Loktanella sp.
CGTTGCGGCGGGGTGCTCACCACGGGGGGGCGTGGGGGGTGGGCCGCGGTGTTTTCAACGCTGCTGGGTCTTGCCTTGGCCATGCTGGTCGCGCGCACGAACTTTCGTTTGAAAAAGGTTCTGCGCGCGATTTCGATCCTGCCGATCATCACACCCCCCTTTGTGGTTGGCGTGGCAATCATCGTGCTGTTTGGACGCACAGGCATTTTTACCCAACTGGGCGCGGATATCTTCGATGTGCGCCCGACGCGCTGGGTCTATGGGCTGCCCGGTATCTTGATGGCACAGGTGCTGGCCTTTGCACCTGTCACGTTCCTAGTGTTGTTGGGGACGCTGGAAGCGATCAACCCGACGCTGGAAGAAGCATCCAGCACCTTGGGTGCAAAGCCGATGAAGACCTTTCGTAAGGTCACTTGGCCTTTGCTGCGCCCCGGTTTGGCGGCGGCGTTCTTGCTTGCCTTCATCGAAAGCCTTGCCGATTTCGGCAATCCGCTGGTGCTGGGCGGCGGGTACGAAGTGCTGTCCACCAAGATTTTCTTCGCCGTCGTGGGCGCGCGCTATGATTTGGGCAATGCAGCAACCCTCGCGATGATCCTGCTCGCACTCACTCTGGTGGCCTTCTGGCTGCAGATGCGCTGGCTGGGCAACAAAAGCTATGTGACCGTGACCGGTAAATCCGATGCAGGCTTGGCTGCTCCTGTGCCGCAGATCATCAAGATCGCGGCGATTGCGCTGATTATCCCTTGGGTCGCCTTTACCATCGGGGTCAATCTGATCGTGGTCGGCGGCGGTTTTGTGACCGATATCGGACGCCTCGATCTGTCGCCCACCTTCCGTCACATCGTCACCGCCTTCTCCTTCGAGATCGGGTCAGAGGGCTTGCGGCTTTACGGGTCTGCTTGGAATTCGATGATTACCACGCTGTGGGTGTCGGGCATCGCTGCACCGCTGACGACGGTGATCGGTATCCTGACCGCCTGGCTTGTGGCGCGACAGGATTTCGCGGGCAAACGCGCCTTTGAATTCGGGACCATGCTGTCTGTTGCGATCCCCGGTACGGTTGTGGGCGTATCCTATGTGGCGGCGTTCAACGTGCCACCTGTAGATATCACCGGCACAATGGCGATCCTTGTGATCTGTTTCATGTTCCGCAACATGCCGGTGGGTATGCGGGCGGGCATGGCCGCCCTGAGCCAGATAGACCGCTCGATGGAGGAAGCCAGCCAGACCATGGGGGCGGGCGGCTTGGCCACCTTGCGCAATGTGGTCTTGCCGCTGATCAAACCTGCGATCTTTACGGCTTTGGTCTATTCGTTCGTGACAGCGATGACTGCCGTTTCGGCTGTGATCTTTCTGGTCTCGGCGCGGCACAATATGGCCACGGCCTATATCATGGGGCGGGTGGAAAATGGCGAATACGCGCTGGCCATCGCCTATTCCGCGGTGCTGATGATCGTCATGATCCTGTGCGTCGTGCTTATTCAGGTGCTCGTGGGCCGTCGCAATCTGGGGCGGCGCAAAGAATTGCAAGGGGCCGCCGTGGCCCCCGCAGAATAGGAATACTATGTCGGATACCGCTATCGAATTCGTCAATGTGGTCAAACGCTACGGCAGCGCCTTGGCTGTGGACGGGATCAGCTTTTCCATCGCAAAGGGTGAGCTTGTCACCTTTCTCGGCCCGTCGGGCTGCGGAAAAACCACTTCGCTGCGTCTGATTGCGGGATTGGAACTGCCCAGCGAGGGTCAAGTGCTGATCGGCGGACGCGATGTCAGTCGTGATCCCGCCTCTGACCGGAATGTGGGCATGGTGTTTCAGTCCTATGCCCTGTTTCCGCATATGAATGTGCTTGATAACGTGTCCTACGGCCCTGTGATCCGGGGCGGCGACAAGGCAGCGGCACAGGCCAAGGCGCGCGAAATTCTGGAGCAGGTCGGGCTGTCAGGTTTGCAGGACCGTCTGCCGTCCGAACTTTCGGGCGGGCAGCAGCAAAGGGTTGCCGTGGCGCGCGCCATCGTGCAGCAGCCGGAGGTCCTTTTGTTTGATGAACCGCTGTCGAATGTCGATGCCAAACTACGGCGCAAGGTCCGCGCCGAGATCCGCGATTTGCAGCGCAGGTTCGGGCTGACGGCGGTCTATGTGACCCACGATCAGGAAGAGGCGCTGGCCGTGTCTGACCGGATCATCGTGATGCAGGCGGGCAAGATCGCACAGATCGGCACACCGCAGGATTTGTACGACCGTCCGGCAACGCCTTTTGTGGCGGACTTCATCGGGGACGCGAACCTGATTGCAGGCACGGTCCAGAACGGGACTTTCCATGCAGGCGACCTTGGGCTTGCACTTGCCGGTCCTGAGGGGGCCGCCACAGTGTCGATCCGGCCTGAACGGATCGGCCTGCGCCGCGATGGTTCCGCCAAGGTCATCAGCGCCACCTACCTTGGCAGCCGCACCGAATATGTGGTGCAGACAGGGGCCGGCGAAATGCTTGTCTCGCGCCCGATCTGGGAAGATGCCATAAATGCCGGAGCCTCTGTGAGCCTCCAGATAGACCCATCCGACCTGACCCGCGTAAAATAGGAACCCAAATGTCTGACCCGATTGACGCACGTTTTGCCCTTGCCCAGACTATCGCCTCCGAGGGCGCAGAACTGGCCCTGCGCTTTTTCAACGCCCGCGATACCTTGATTGTCGAGGACAAGGTCAACCCGCAGGACATGGTCAGTCAGGCCGACCGCGAGGTCGAGGTCTTGCTGCGCGACCGCATCGGCGCGGCCTTTCCCGACGATGCGATACTGGGCGAGGAAGGTGGCGGGCAGGGCGGTACAACAGGTTTCACCTGGGTCCTTGACCCGATTGACGGCACAGCACCGTTTCTGGCCGGTCTGGCCCATTGGTGCGTCGTTGTGGCTTTGGTCAAGGATGACGAGACCGTCGCTGGCGTAATCGCACAACCGATGGCGGCGGAAGTCTTTTCGGCCCGCAAAGGCGCAGGGATGTGGCTGGACGGCAAACAGGTCGTCTTGGGTACTGATCTGAAGATCAACAATTGCAACGTAGGTATGGGGATCAGCCATCGTTCACCGCTGCCGCCTTTCATCGACGCGATCGGGCGGGTTTGTGCAGCCGGGGGCATGTTTTACCGCAACGGGTCGGGTGCGGTCATGCTGGCAAGTGTCGCGGTGGGGCGGCTGGGTGGATATTACGAACCCCATATGAACCCATGGGACTGTCTGGCGGGTCTTTTGATGGTCCGCGAGGCCGGTGGCCGGACACTGCCCTTCCCGCCGGGGCCGGACGGCGGCATCGTTCTGGCTGGGGCGGCGGGCGTCTATGATGATCTGGACAGACTATGCCGCACGCCATGAGTTGGCAGAAGGCGTGCAGGCCCAGTGCCGCAGACTAGGCAGATGTTGCAAAGCAGGCTTTACCGCGCGGGCGACAGCCGCAGTCTTTGGTCCGATGCCTGGCCGGAGTTGATCGCAAGCGGCGGATATGCGGCGATTATCTTCGATTGCGACGGCACCTTGGTCAACAGTGGCATGGGGCATTACCGTGCGTTTCAGGCAGCAGTCTCGGCGCAGGGGGCAAGCATGGACAGGGGATGGTACAACGCAAGAACGGGGC
>CAYGMX010000363.1:0-3618 GCA_964351055.1 uncultured Loktanella sp.
GACCTATCCGAAAACGGACAGGCGATGGATGCAATCGCCGAAGTGGGGCCGGGTGGTCACTATCTTGGCTGTGCCCACACGCAGGCCAATTTCAAGGCCGCGTTCTGGCGGTCGGACCTGTTCGATTACAAACCCTTCGAGACATGGGACGAAGAAGGCGCGCGCGATACCGAAACGCTGGCGACAGCGCGGGTCGCAAAGATGCTGGATACCTACCAGCAACCCCCGCTTGATCCCGAGATCGAAGCGCGGCTGCGGGCCTATGTTGCCGAAAAGAAAGCAAGCATGCCCGACGCCTTTACCTGACCGGTCTTGGGCTGGTGGCCCGCAACAGGGCCGCTTCGCCAGCGATAGCGATCAGAATCTCGACATGGCGCGCCGGACGATAGTCGCCCGCGCGCGCCAGTCGGCGTGCTTCGACGGCGGCCTCGATATCAAGCAGTTGCATGATGGCATCGGCGTGCCCGGGCAGTTTTTCGGCCTGCAATATGCGGCCCAGATGCACGCTGCGCCGATACTCGTCAAAACCGAAGCGGGCCGCCCTGACAAGCAGGCTCGGGCGTTTGAGTGTGGTAATCCGGGTATGGAGATCCAGCATGTGTCAACCTTTCATGACGGTTCAAGTGATCCCCCAACATGACACAACCTATGCGGGTGTTGCGGAAACGCCATGAGTTAAGAACGCATCGGTTAGAGTTGTTTATCTTTTTGAAAGAATGGTTGACGGGCAAATTGTGCCATTAACACATTGGTAGGCATGCACGCAGTGGTGGTGTTCCGAAGGTCGGTCTTTTCGGTAGGTGGGCCTGTCGTGTGAATAATTGCGGCAAAAAGGATGAGCATCATGAACGTTGCACAAGGGCGTTATCTGCCTCGACAACTTCCACCTTGGGTCCCTGACGCGGCCCGTCACTATCTTGTTCATACGGAAACAGGGCTGTCTATCCGTGCCTTGGCACGGGCCAGCGCCTGTCATCCATCAACGGTCTTGCGACAGGTCCGTCGCTTTGAGGGGCGTCGCGACGATCCGTTGATCGATGATGCGCTCAAAGCACTCTCTGCGCATGTCTGCGCGCTTGATGTTGTGAAGAAAAGGGAAAGCGAAACAATGAAGTCAGCTGTTTTGAAGAGCGATCCACAGTTTGCTGCGGGTCTGACGCAGGGGCGTATCGATCAGGAGGCCAAGCGCATCTTGCGCCGCCTTTGTGAACAAGGCGCGGTGCTTGCGGTCGCCCGCGAGATGGAAACGGCTGTTGTTGTCCGCGTGACACCCGAAGGCGAACAGGTGCGCACAGCCGTGGTCGACCGCGAAATCGCGCAGGCGATGGCGCTGAAAGACTGGATCGCCTGTCCGGACCCAGATGGCCGCATTGCGCGCTACTTTGTTACAAATGCAGGGCGCGCGGCCTTGCGCCGTCTGACGGCCCAAGACGAGAACCGCGCCAGCGGTTTTGCAGAGCGTCTTGCAGACCCCGACAATGATGCAGGCTGGGACCTTGCGGCAATCGAAGGTGTAACGCGCGCGCCGCATCGCTATCATGCCACCGAAAGCCCCCTGATCGGTCTAGCCCGCCGCAAGGACCGCAATGGCAGGCCCTTTCTGCCCCGCGATCTGGTCGCTGTCGGGGAACGGTTGCGCGAAGACTATGAGCTGGTTGTCGTCGGCATGGGCAGCATCGACAGCTGGGAGGGGTTCATGACCGGCGACGCCCCCGCAGTCGTCACCGATGGCCCCAAAGGTGCGGTGGCGGCCCATACCCGTGTCAGGGACGCACTCGCCGATCTGGGCCCCGGTCTGGGCGATGTTGCACTGCGCTGTTGCTGTTTTCTGGAAGGGCTGGAGCAGACCGAGAAGAAAATGGGCTGGTCTGCGCGCTCTGGCAAGATCGTCCTGCGGATCGCTCTGCAACGGCTCAAACGCCATTATGAACAGACGCAAGGGCGCTTTGGCCCGATGATCGGCTAGCACTGCCGCCATGCATGATGCACAGGGCCGTCATGCATGGCGCTGACACTATTGGACAAGTGCCCCCTGCAGGGTTAGGTATTGCACAAAGAGACCGGAGCCTTTTATGCCGACACGCGATCTGAAAATTCCCGCGCAGCGCCACCCTGAAAAGCAGCGGCGGCCCGATGCGGCACAGCCCAAGAAGCCTGACTGGATCAGGGTCAAGGCCCCGACATCGGAAGGCTACAAGCAGACGCGTGACATCATGCGCGAACACAAGCTGGTGACGGTCTGCGAAGAGGCCGGTTGCCCGAATGTCGGCGAATGCTGGTCACAAGGCCATGCCACGATGATGATCATGGGCGAGGTCTGCACCCGCGCCTGTACCTTCTGCAATATCGCCACCGGCAAACCGCCAGAGGCGCTTGATGTCTTTGAGCCCGGTCGTGTGGCTGATGCGGTCAAGAAACTGGGTCTGAACCATGTGGTGATCACATCAGTGGACCGCGACGATGTCGAAGATGGCGGGGCTGAACATTTTGCCCAGACCATCCGCGCGATCCGCCGCCAGTCACCCGATACCACAATCGAGATCCTGACCCCCGATTTTATCCGTTGTGATCCCAAAGTGTTAGAGGTCGTTCTTGAAGCACGTCCCGACGTATTCAACCACAACCTCGAAACCGTACCTGGTCTTTACCCCGAGGTCCGGCCCGGTGCGCGCTACTTCCATTCGCTGCGTTTGTTGCAACGGGTCAAGGAACTGGACCCGACCATGTTCACCAAATCCGGCATCATGGTCGGCTTGGGCGAGGACAAGCAGGCCGTGATGCAGGTCATGGAAGACATGCGCGCCGCCGACATCGATTTTCTGACCATCGGGCAATACCTGCAACCCACGCCAAAGCACCACAAGGTGGACCGTTTCGTCACACCCGAAGAGTTCGCAGCCTATGAAAAAGCGGCCTTTGGCAAGGGGTTCCTGATGGTGTCGTCAACGCCGCTGACACGGTCGTCGTATCACGCGGGCGACCACTTTGCCCGCCTGCGCGATGCGCGGCTTGCCAAACTCGGCACGGCCTAAGGGTTGGCAATCGCCGGAATAGCCTTGAGATAGGCGGCGATCGCGGCGCGGTCGTCATCCGTCAGACGGCCGGTGTTACGGACCACAGCCGCCATTTCGCCACCTACGGTGTCGAATTCGGGTGTAAACCCGCTTTTGAGGTATTCCGCGATCTCCGCCTCGGACCAGTTAAGCGCGGCAGTGGTGATATTGGGGATACGGCCTTCACCAGAGGGATTTGCGGCACCGCCCATCCAGTTATCCCGCTGTAACCCGCCCAAGGCATTGCGTGGCGTGTGGCATTCGGCGCAATGGCCCAAGGCCTCGACCAGATAGCGGCCACGTTCCAGTTGCGGGGTTGCTGCCGCGCTTAGCGCCCAATCCTGCGAGACATTGACCATCTTCCAAGGGCCAAGCGCGATGCGCAGGTTGAACGGAAAGCCGATGTCATGTGGCGCGCTTGGAACGTCAGAGGCAGGCAGGGTGCGCATATGGGCAATCATGTCGACCACATCCTGCATGCTGGCCTTGTTGTAAGAGGTATAGGGGAAAGCGGGGAAAAGGTGGTTTCCGTCTTTTCCCACACCCGTGACAATGGCACTGGCCA
>CAYGMX010000364.1:0-3595 GCA_964351055.1 uncultured Loktanella sp.
CGGGTTTTCGGCCACATCGGGATGCAGGTTGGTCATCAGCATGCGCATGGGCGCTTCGGTCAGCCAGCTTTTGGCGGTGATCGTCGATCCGGTGGGGGGATAGACATCGCGGATGTTGTGGCGGGGATTGGTCATTGGGAACCTCCTAAGGACGGGGCCAGATTGGCCAGTGCGGTCAGGATCGCAGCAAGATGGGGTCGCAGCAGGTCTGCTTTGGCAGGATCATAAAACCAAGGTGCGGCCTGCGCGGACAGATAGGTGGATTGGGCCAGTTCCATTTGGATGGCATGAACACCGGCAGCGGGCTGGCCGTAGTGTCGTGTCGTCCACCCCCCTTTGAACCGGCCGTTCACGATAGTCGAAACGCCGCGCGCGTTGCGGGATAACGCTGCGACTGTATCCGCAATCTGCGGGGCACAGGTCGTGCCTGCGTTTGTGCCGATGTTGAAATCCGGCAAGACACCTTCGAAAAGGAACGGAATCTCGGACCGGATCGAGTGGCAGTCATACAGGATCGCCACCCCATGCAGCGCCCGCACCCGTTCCAGT
This sequence comes from uncultured Loktanella sp., assembly GCA_964351055.1. Lineage (GTDB taxonomy): Bacteria > Pseudomonadota > Alphaproteobacteria > Rhodobacterales > Rhodobacteraceae > Yoonia. The sequence goes on from CAYGMX010000364.1 coordinate 550, forward strand.
TCTGCGCGCAGCGCACTGTGGTAGGGTGCATGGAAAGCACGCAGTCTCGCAGCGATATCCGCTTCGGTTGGCAGTGTCTCCCAGATCGCCTGCCCGTCAAAGTCGGTGACAGGGACAAGCCCCGTGGTGTTCTGCCCCGGATAAAGGCTTGCGCCCGCCGGATCGCGATTGGCGTCGATCACATAGCGATGAAAATTGGCGGTGACGGTCGTGACCTCTGGCAGCAAACCGTCATACAAGCGATCAATATGCCAATCCGTATCGGCCAGCTTGCGCCCGTTATCGTTAAGCGCCTGCAAGATATCGGCGGGCACAAATGTGCCCGTATGCGGCAACCCCAGAACAATCGGGCTTTGCCCTTGCCGGACACTGACGGGGTTCATTCTGTCTGTCCCTTGACGAAGGGCGGCAAAGTCACGGCACCTGTCAATGCCCCTGTCGCGACCATGCGAGCGGCCGCCTCGATGCAGGGTGCGAGATAGCGGTCTTCGGCAATCGCAGGCACTTGGCTGCGCAATGTGGCAATAACCGCTTGCAATGCGGCGCTGGTTTGCAGGGGTGCGCGAAAGGCAATCCCCTGCGCGCCACAAATCGCCTCGACCCCGAGGATCACGTTCAGATTGGCGTTCATCCGGATCAACCGCCGTGCGGCATGGGCCGCCATGCTGACGTGGTCCTCTTGGTTGGCCGATGTCGGCGTGCTGTCTGTCGTACAGGGGTTCGCAAGATGCTTGTTTTCGCTCATCAGCGCAGCCGTCGTGACCTCTGCGATCATCAGGCCCGAATTCAGCCCCGGATCAGGGGTCAGGAACGGCGGCAGGTCAAACGACAGCGTTGGGTCCACCATCAGGGCCACCCGCCGCTGCGCGATGGCCCCGATTTCTGAGAGAGCAACCGCGATCTGATCGGCGGCAAAACCGACCGGTTCGGCGTGAAAATTGCCGCCCGAAACGATCAAGCCGGCCTCGACAAGCACCAGCGGGTTGTCGGTGACGGCATTGGCCTCTGTTTCCAGCGTGCGGCCGGCAAAATGCAAAAGGTCCATCGCAGCGCCGGTCACCTGCGGCTGACAACGGATGCAATAGGGGTCCTGCACCCGTGTGTCCACTATCCGGTGGCTTTCGCGAATTTCGGACCCGTCCATCAAAGCCCGTTGCGCCCGCGCCACGGCAATTTGCCCTTGGTGCCCCCGCAGCGTATGGATCGCGTCGTGCAAGGGTGCGGTTGATCCCATGATCGCATCAGTTGAAAGCGCACAGGTCACGACCGAAGTCGCAGCATTGCGCCATGCGCCCCACAACCCGACCAAGGCACAGGCGGTCGAAAACTGGGTGCCATTGATCAGCGCAAGGCCCTCCTTTGGGCCCAGCGTGATGGGGGCGATACCCGCCCGTTCCAGCGCCTTTTCTGCGGGCAGGCGGACGCCTTCAAATATCGCTTCACCCGCGCCGATCATCACAGCCGCCACATGGGCAAGTGGTGCCAGATCGCCGGATGCGCCGACCGACCCCTGACTTGGGACAACGGGGGTGACGCCCTTGGCCAGCATCGCCTCGATCTGGCGCACCGTTGTCAGCCGCACGCCCGAAGCCCCGCGCCCCAAGGACAGAAGTTTCAGCACCATGATCAGCCGCGTTGTGGCCGCATCTAGCGCCTCTCCGACACCACAGCAGTGCGACAGGATCAGGTTGCGCTGGAGCGTTTCGACATCTGCAGGCGCGATCTTGATACTAGCAAGCTTGCCAAAACCTGTGTTGACCCCATAAACCGCATCTTGGCCATCGGCGGCCTGTGCGACCATCTTTTCTGCGGCGATCACCCCGGCATGGAAAGACGGGCACAGGACCACAGGCTGCGTGTCGCACCAGATATCATGAAGCTGTGCCAAAGTGGCCGCACCCGGTGAAAGGATATGTGTCATAGCGCCCCCTTGAACATGCGTGCATGCAATGGATTGAACCCGATGCGATAAGACAGTTCCGCAGGGTGTGCGGCGTTCCAGATACACAGATCCGCCCGCAGCCCTGCCGCAACCCTGCCCCGATCCGATACGCCCAAAGCCTGTGCCGCATGCGCCGTGACCCCCAGCAAGGCCTCCAACGGGGTCATCCGGAACAGCGTGCAGGCCATGTTCATCGCCAGAAGGATAGAAGCCAAAGGCGACGAGCCGGGGTTGCAATCGGTGGCAATGGCCATGGGAACGCCCAGCGCACGAAAGGCATCGATCGGGGGCGCTTGGGTTTCGCGCAGGGTATAGAATGCACCGGGCAGCAAGACAGCAACGGTTCCGGCATCGGCAAGTGCCTTGGCATCCGCCTGCGTCGCATATTCCACGTGATCCGCGCTCAGGGCGTGGTAGTCCGCCGCAAGCTGTGTCCCACCCGTATGCGAAAGCTGCTCTGCGTGCAGTTTCACGCGCAAGCCCAAAGCGCGGGCCACATCAAAGACCCGCCCGATCTGTCCCGCATCAAAGGCAATCCCCTCGCAAAACCCGTCCACTGCGTCCACCAGCCCTTCGGCATGGGCGGCACGCAAGGCGGGAATGCAGACGGTGTCGATATAGGCGTCAGCGCGGCTTTTGTGTTCGGGCGGGATCGCATGGGCGCCCAGAAATGTGGTCGTGACGTCAACGGGGCGCATCTCCCCGATCCGGCGCGCGACACGCAGCATTTTCAACTCCGTCTCGATGTCCAGACCGTAACCAGATTTGACCTCGATCAGGCTGACGCCTTCGGCGATCATGGCATCCACACGGGTCAGGGCATCGGCAAGCAGCGCAGCCTCGGTCGCGGCGCGTGTCGCTGTGACCGTGGACAGGATTCCGCCGCCTGCACGCGCGACCTCAGCGTAGCTGGCCCCGTTCAGGCGCATTTCGAACTCCGCAGCCCGATTGCCGCCAAAAACGATGTGGCTGTGGCAGTCGATCAGGGCAGGCGTGACAAGCCGCCCGCCAAGATCGTGGACTTGTGCCGTTTGGTAAACGTCGGGGACATGGCCAGCAGAGCCAACCCAGACAATCTCCTGCCCGTCAACCACCACCGCCCCT
>CAYGMX010000365.1:0-1469 GCA_964351055.1 uncultured Loktanella sp.
AGTTGTCGATGGCCACAACCGTATCCGCACCCCTGCTTGCGGCACAAAGCCCGGCCAGAAGCGCCGCGCTGTCGGTCAGCTTGGCCGTTTCTGCTGCCCATGCGGCAAAGGCGGTGAAGCCTTCGGTGGGAAGCTCTGCCGTGATCCGGTGCGCGCTCGCGACTGCGCCTGCTACTGGTGCTGCGGCGTCAGGCAGGGCCTTGAGCGCGTCAAGGTCTTTGACGTGGAAAGGCTGGGCAAGACCCGCAGCCACAAGCCGTGACAGATCAAGCCCCTGTTCGCGCGCCAGCCTGCGCAATTTAGGCGAGGCAAGGATACGCCCGCCCGATGCGGGAACCGGCGCAGAGGCGGTTTTTGGTGTGTCCGCCTTGGCCGCGACCGGCGGTGTTTCCTGCGGCGCGGGCTTTGCTGGCGCGGGAGCAGCAGACAGCGCGCGCGTCACCGGATTGGCGGGCGCTTCGGCGCTGATGATCGCGATGGTCTGGCCCACGGGCACCTCGTCACCCTCACCGGCCAGAACGGCGGCCAGATAACCGCTGGTGCCTGCGTTGACCTCGACCGTGCTTTTGTCGGTTTCGACCTCGAACAGCACATCGTCGGCATCCACGGCATCGCCTGCCGCTTTGTGCCACGCCACCAGAAGACCGGTGTCCTGCGCCATGCCAAGGGTCGGCATGATCACTTCTTTGCCCTTTGGCAGACTGTCGCTTTCGCTGTCTTGCGGTTCGGGGGCGGGGGTGTCGGCTGTGTCTGCTGGCGCATCTTCGGCAGTCTCAGAGATTTTGGCGATCACATTGCCCACAGGCACATCGGTGCCTTCGCCCGCAGTGACATTCGTCAGATAACCGTTCCCCTGCGCCTCGACCTCCATCGTCGCCTTGTCTGTCTCTACTTCGAAGAGCACATCGCCCTTGGCCACGGCATCACCGGGATGTTTGTGCCACGCAACGATCTGGCCTGTCTCCTGCGCCATGCCAAGGGCCGGCATGATGACGTCAAGCGGCATCGATCATCTCCCCTGCGACCAGCATGCGGGCGTTGGCGGCAACGCCTTCGGGTGTCGGCACGGTGATATCCTCAAGCGCGGGGCTGAACGGGATCGGCACATCCATTGCCCCCATGCGCAACACAGGTGCGTCGAGATGATAAAAGGCCTTCTCGTTGATCCGGCTTGCGATTTCCGCTGTGACACCATAGCTTTGGTGGCCCTCGTCCACGACGATCACGCGGGATGTCTTGCGCGCAGAAGCCAGCAATGTGGCCTCATCCAGCGGAACAATCGTGCGCGGGTCGATGACCTCTGCGCTGATGCCTTCGGCGGCAAGGATTTCGGCGGCCTTTTCGCAGACCTGCACCATGGAGGATGTCGCAATCAGCGTGATGTCGGTGCCTTCGCGCTTGATATTCGCCTCTCCGAAGGGGATCAGAAACTCCTCTTCCGGCACAGGGTCCTTGTCGTTGTACATCAG
>CAYGMX010000365.1:1479-3544 GCA_964351055.1 uncultured Loktanella sp.
TGATCTGTTTGTCTTCGAAGATGACGAGAGGGTTGTTGTCGCGGATGGCAGTCTTCATCAGGCCCTTGGCCTCGTAAGCGGATGACGGCATTGCAACCTTCAACCCCGGAATATGGGCGACCAGCGCGTGAAGCGACTGGCTGTGCTGGGCTGCGGACCGGCGGGTCGCCCCCATATTGGTGCGCAGGACCAGCGGCACAGTCAGTTTGCCGCCCGACATATAGTGGGTCTTGGCGGCCTGATTGCACAACTGGTCCATGATCAGAAACAGGAAGTCGCCGAACATCAGGTCCACGACAGGGCGGGTGCCGGTCATCGCGGCACCAACGGCAAGGCCCATGAACCCGGGTTCCGAAATCGGGGTATCCACCACGCGGGCGGTCCCGAATTCCTCGACCAGACCGGACAGAACCTTGAAGGGTGTGCCCGCCTCGGCCACGTCTTCGCCGATGATGAACACGGTTTCGTCGCGGCGCATTTCCTCGGCCAGTGCCTCGTTCACGGCTTGGGATAGGGTGATCTCTCTCATTGTGTTTTCTCCTCAGGCCAGCGCGTGCTTGATGTCGGCATAGACATGCATGTCCACTTCGGACGCGTCGGGGTATTTGGCATCCAGCGCATAGGCGACAGCGGCTTCGGCGTCGGCGGCGATTTCGGCGTTCAGCGCGTCGAGGTCGGCCTCGGTTGCAAGGCCCTCAGTCACCAGAGGGGCGCGGAACCGGATGAGCGGATCGCGGGTGTCCTTCCAGTCTTTTTCCTCGTCCTTGGTGCGATAGTATTCGCGGTTGATGTCGCCCACGTGGTGGCCGTGATAGCGGTAGGTCATCAGTTCCATGAAGAACGGGCCTTCGCCCTTGCGCGCACGGGCCACCAGATCGGTGGTCAGTTTGTTGACAGCCAAAACATCCTGACCGTCCACCTGATGCGCCTCGATCCCGAAGGCTTCGGCGCGGGCGGTGATTGATCCGGCGGCGATTTCTTCGGTCTTTGTGTATTCGGAATAGCCGTTGTTTTCGCAGGCATAGATGATCGGCAGTTTCCACAGGGCGGCCATATTCATGACCTCGTACATCAAGCCTTGCGCGGTCGCGCCGTCACCGAAAAAGCAGACGGCGACATCTTCCTTGCCCAAAAGCTTGGAGGTAAAAGCCGCCCCTGTCGCGATCCCCATGGACCCACCAACGATGGCGTTGGCCCCCAGATTGCCGTTGGACTGGTCGGCGATATGCATCGACCCGCCCTTGCCGCGGCAATAGCCTTCTTCCTTGCCTAGAAGCTCGCAGAACATTTCCTTGAAATCGGCACCCTTGGCCACGCAGTGCCCGTGGCCACGGTGGGTCGATGTGATCTTGTCGGTGGTTTCCAGCGCCTCGCAGATACCGACGGCAACGGCTTCTTCGCCGGAATACATATGGGTCAGGCCCGGCATCTTGGCGGAAAGATAAAGCTGGTTGGCGTTATCCTCGAAAGTGCGGATGCGGACCATCTGGGCGTACATGCGCAGATAGTCCTCTGAATTTGTCTTGGTCTTGGCCATCGCGGGCTCCCCCCTGCAAAATCTTGCGTGTCAGTTGCGAGCCAGAGCCCTCCAAGGAAGGCTCTGGCGCAATTTTTCTAGTAGCGGTTGGCGATCGGCAGTTCCTCGGCAGGGAAAAGGCTGATGACCTCGCACCCTGTTTCGGTCACAACGACCTCTTCCTCGATCCGTGCTGCCGAATAACCGTCTGTCGCCGGACAGTAGGTTTCCAGCGCGAACACCATGCCCGTCTTGATTTCCATCGGGTGATCCATTGAGACAGCGCGGCTGATGATGGGCCGTTCGTGCAGCGCCAGACCCAAGCCATGACCGAATTGCAGGCCAAAGGCCTGATCTTCGCTTGCAAAGCCAAGAGACTGCGCAGTCGGCCAGACTTCGGCCACTTTATCGGTCGATACGCCCGGTTTGATCATCGCGATAGATGCGTCGATCCATTCGCGGGCCTTCACATAAGCGTCGTTTTGCGACGGGGTCGCACGGCCCACGTTGAACGTACGGTAGTAGCAGGTGCGATAGCCTTGGTAGGAT
>CAYGMX010000366.1:0-3531 GCA_964351055.1 uncultured Loktanella sp.
CCGAAGGTCTGGATCTGGCGTTTTTTCTGGGCCAGCCGGAGGACAGCAACCTGCGGATCAAGAAGATCGCGGATGTGCAGCGCGTGCTTTGCGCGGCGCCGGACTATATCGCCAGACGCGGGAACCCGCGGTCAGGGCATGATATCGTCAACGACAGGCACGATTGTCTCAACCTGCGCTTTCCCGGCGCGACCGAATTCCAGTGGCCCCTGATCACCCCGTCCGGACCCAAGCGGTTCCGTGTGGCGGGGCGCTTTGAATGTGACGATGGCGACATCCTGACCGATTGGGCCTTGGCGGGACATGGGATCGCGCTGAAACCCGTTTTTGAAGTGGCAAGTTACCTGCAATCGGGTGCCTTGGTTCTGGTTGGTGCAGAAACCCCACCCGAGCCTATTCAGATGGCCTGTTTGTTCACCCATCGGCGGCATCAGGACCCCAAGACGCGCCTTTTCATGGAGTTTGTCATCGCCCGCATCAGCAATGCCGTCCAACAGACCGTGCTGCCGGATCAACTGCCGCGATAGGTTGCGTAGCTGAACGGTGAAAGAAGAAGCGGGACGTGATAATGTTGCGGTGCCGACATGCCAAAGCGGATTGGGACAAGGTCGAGAAATTGTGGTTCTTGCGATGTTGCACCGGTCCGATCAAGGTAATCGCCGGCATGGAAAACCAGCTCGTAGATACCATGCTGGAATTCTTCTGCTGCTAGAATCTGTGCGTCGGTGCGGCCATCGTTATTTGTCACAACGGTTTTCAAATGCACGCGCGCATCTTGTGTGATGCGGTAGAGGTCAATCGTCAGCCCTGCTGCGGGACAACCGCACGCGGTATCGAGAACATGGGTGGTAAGATATCCTGACATCTGTCGCTCCTGTTTTTCAAAGGAGTGTTTCAACTGTCGCAGCCGGTTACAAACCCTGACGTTGTTAACGCTCCTTCGCATTTTTTTTGAAAAACGATTTTATTGTTTTGGATTACAAGCGCCTTACGCAGGAGGGCGCAATGTGAACCGATACCCACGCGACATGACCGGATACGGGCCAAGACCACCTGCGGCTAACTGGCCGGGTGGTGCAAAGATAGCCGTCCAGATTGTGCTGAATTATGAAGAGGGTGGCGAAAACAACATCCTGCATGGCGATGCCGGGTCAGAGGCTTTTCTATCGGAAATTACCGGTGCTGCAGCATGGCCCGGTCAACGCCACTGGAACATGGAATCGCTTTACGAATATGGTGCGCGTGCGGGGTTCTGGCGCTTGCACCGGATGCTGTCCGATCTGCCTGTTACGGTTTACGGCGTTGCCACCGCTTTGGCGCGCGCCCCCGAACAGGTGGCTGCGATGAAAGCGGCGGGCTGGGAAATTGCCAGTCACGGGCTCAAATGGATCGAGCATAAAGACATGCCCGAAGACCAAGAAAAGGCCCAGATCGCCGAAGCGATCCGCTTGCATACCGCAATTGTCGGAGAACCGCCGCGCGGCTGGTATACCGGCCGCTGTTCAAACAACACGGTCAGACTGGCCGCGCAAACAGGGCAGTTTGCCTATGTGGCCGACAGCTATGCCGATGATCTGCCTTATTGGATGCGTTTTGGCCAACAAGATCAATTGATCGTCCCCTACACGATGGATTGCAATGACATGCGCTTTGCTATTCAGGCGGGCTTTACTGCGGGCGACCAGTTCGAGCAGCACCTGAAAGACAGCTTTGATGTACTTTATCAGGAAGGTCTGGCGGGTCAGCCCAAGATGCTGTCGATTGGCCTGCATTGTCGGCTGATCGGGCGGCCGGGCCGTGCCGCAGCGCTGCATCGTGCGCTTGCGCATTTCCAAGCGCATGACGGCGTCTGGTTCGCCTCGCGTCTGCAAATCGCGACCCATTGGGCCAAAGAAAATCCCCCCCTTGACCGCCTGCGCCCTTCCGCGATGGACCGCGAAACTTTTGTCACCGCATTTGGCGGCGTCTTCGAACATAGCCCGTGGGTCGCAGAAGGTGCCCTTGATCTGGAATTGGGGCCAACCCATGACACCGCTTTGGGCGTGCATCAGATGCTGGCACGGGTCTTTCGCAGCGCCACTCCACAACAGCGTTTGGGCGTTCTGACAGCACACCCCGATCTTGCGGGCAAGCTCGCACAGGCCAAACGGTTGACTGCGGACTCCACAGCCGAGCAGGCATCGGTAGGCCTCGACTCTTTGACAGATCAGGAGCGGACGACCCTGACCGAAATGAACGCCGCATATACAGCAAAGTTCGGCTTTCCCTTTATCATTGCCGTGCGCGACAACACCAAAGCGTCCATTGTGGCGACTTTTGCGCGCCGCATCACCAATGACCGCGAGACAGAATTCGCCGCCGCCTGCCATCAGGTCGAGCGGATCGCTGAGCTCCGCCTGATCGAAAAGCTGGGACCATAAGGAACGACTGAAAGTCACCGAACGCGGGTGATGCAAAGAAAACGCCAAGACACATTTAGGGGAGGAAAACCAACAATGTCAGATACATCCATCGGGACGCCGGAACAGATGCGCGATCCCAATTATATGCCACCGGTTTACAAGGCCGTACCGCTGGGGCTTCAGCATGTCTTGGCGATGTTCGTCTCGAACGTAACGCCTGCTATCATCATATGCGGTGCTGCGGGCATCGGCTTCGGGTCTGACCAAGGCGCGCTGGGCTTTCCGGCGATGACCTATATGATCCAGATGTCGATGCTCTTTGCAGGCGTCGCGACACTCTTGCAGACAATCGGCATCGGCCCTGTCGGTGCCAGGCTGCCCATCGTGCAGGGTACATCGTTTGCCTTTATTCCGATCATGATCCCTTTGGTTGCGGGCAAGGGCGAAGAGGCCTTGGCGATCGTCATGGGGGGCGTTCTGGTGGGTGGCTTGTTCCATGCTTGCCTTGGTTTCTTTATTGGCAAGATCCGCTTTGCCTTGCCCCCTTTGGTGACTGGCCTGGTGGTGACGATGATCGGTCTGGCCTTGGTCAAGGTAGGCATTCAATATGCAGCGGGCGGTGTGCCCGCGATCGGGACCGAAGAATACGGCAGCCTGCAAAACTGGACTGTCGCGGGTATCGTGATTGTTGTGACGCTCGCGTTAAAGTTCTACGCGCGCGGCATGGTGGCGATTTCAGCGGTCGTGATCGGGCTGCTTGTAGGCTACGTGGTGGCCTTCATGTTGGGCATGGTCAGCTTTGCAAATATCGGGCGTGCCGCGACATTCGCGCTGCCCAATCCACTGCACTTTGGCTTGGAATTCAGCCTTGCCGCGATTATCGGGTTCTGCCTGATGGGGTTTGTCTCTGCTGTTGAAACGGTGGGCGATGTGTCCGGTATCACCAAGGGCGGGGCCAACCGCGAAGCGACAGACAAGGAAATTCAGGGCGCGACCTTTGCCGATGGTCTGGGAACCGCGGTTTCCGGTCTGTTCGGTGCGCTGCCGAACACATCCTTCAGCCAGAACGGGGGCCTGATTGCCATGACTGGTCTGATGAGCCGCCATGTGGGGACAATCGGTGCTGTGT
>CAYGMX010000367.1:0-3514 GCA_964351055.1 uncultured Loktanella sp.
CCGTCTATCCGAACGGGATTTCGACCTCGCTTCCGGAAGATGTGCAGGAAGACTATGTTCATTCCATTTACGGGCTTGAAAACGCGTCGATTCTTCAACCGGGCTATGCGATTGAATATGATTATGTCGACCCCCGCGCCTTGCGCGCGACGCTGGAATTGCGGGACGTTCCCGGCCTGTATCTTGCCGGGCAGATCAACGGAACCACCGGTTATGAGGAGGCGGCAGCACAGGGATTGGTCGCCGGACTGAATGCCGCGGCATCCGCCAAAGAGCAGGCGGCGGTGATGTTTAGCCGCCGCGAATCATATATCGGGGTCATGATTGATGATTTGATTACGCGCGGGGTATCAGAGCCCTATCGCATGTTCACATCACGGGCGGAATTCCGGCTTTCGTTACGCGCAGACAATGCCGATCAAAGACTGACAGAGCGCGGTTTTACGCTTGGTTGTGTAGGAGAGCAGCGCTGGACCCAGTTCTCGGACAAAATTGATCAGATTGAGAGGGCGCGGCGAAGTCTTTCCAAGATGACGCTGACAGCCAGAGAAATCGCCGCACTTGGCGTAAAGTTGAATGCCGATGGGCCAAGAAGAACGGCGCTCGATGCTTTGGCGCTGACTGACTTCACATTTGCGCATTTCAGCAAGCTTGAACTAGATATAGATAATATTTCGTCAGACATACAAGATCAGGTCAAGAGGGACGCGCTCTATGCCCACTATATTGCCAGACAAGAGCGGGACATTGCTGCGTTAGAGCGCGACGAACAGCATCTTATCCCCGACGATACGGATTACACGCAGATTAAGGGGCTTTCGAATGAACTGGTTGCAAAGCTGGTTTCGGCGCAGCCTGCAACTATAGCACATGCCGGCCGGATCGAGGGTATGACCCCGGCGGCGTTAATGCTGCTGATCAGCGCGACAAAGAAGCTCAGACAGCAAGCTACCGGGACATAGGAAATGACCCAAATGCTTACTGGTGTGGATGTTTCACGTGAAACAATTCAAGATTTAGAGACTTTCAGTACGCTTGTCACTAAATGGACCCCGAAGATCAATCTGATCGCGAAGAGCTCTGCCGATGATATCTGGGACAGGCATATCATCGATTCGGTACAAATCTACAAATATGCGCCCAAGCAATTTGGTACTTGGGTAGATCTGGGTAGTGGCGGCGGCTTTCCCGGCATCGTCATGGCCGTCTTAGGCAAAGCAAAGCAACCTACAGCGCGGTTTGTCCTTGTTGAAAGCGATCAGCGCAAGGCTGCTTTCCTTCGGACAGCAATCCGCGAGTTAGGGGTATCGGCAGAGGTGGTTGCCGAACGGATTGAAGCAGCCCCACCACAAGAGGCAGATGTCGTATCTGCCCGTGCATTAACCCCACTATCTGGGTTACTTCCACTGGTGTCTCGCCACATCGCAGCAAACGGAATCGCGCTTTTGCACAAGGGAAAACAGGCCAGTCAGGAAGTCGCCGAAGCCCGAAAACAAGCGACGTTTGAGCTTGAAGATCACGCCAGTTTCACTGATCCTCAAGCACGCATACTCGCGATTCAAAGGATTACGCTACGTGGCTAAAGATCTCCAGACCGGGCCGACCATTATAGCAATTGCGAACCAAAAAGGTGGTGTAGGCAAGACGACCACGACCATTAATCTGGGTGCAGCTCTCGCAGAGAGCGGAAAGCGGGTGTTGCTGATCGACCTTGATCCACAAGGAAATGCGTCAACAGGTCTAGGTATTGATCATAGCAAGCGGGAATCTACCACATATGATCTGATCGCCGGCGATGTTGCTGTCGCTGACGCAATCCAGAACACAACCGTTACTGCGCTGGATATCGTACCTGCTACAACTGACTTGAGTTCCGCAGATCTGGAGTTGGTCGATAATGCAAAGCGCAGTTACCTGCTGCGCGATGTGTTGCGCAGCGAAGCGGTCAACGGGCTTGGGTATGACTACATCTTGATAGACTGCCCGCCATCGCTCAATATTTTGACGGTCAATGCGATGGTCGCGGCGCATTCGATTATCGTGCCGTTGCAGAGCGAATTCTTTGCCCTCGAAGGCCTATCACAGCTTATTCTTACGGTGCGGGATGTCCGGCAAACCGCAAACCCCGACCTGCGGATCGAGGGTATTGCCCTGACGATGTACGACCAGCGCAACAATCTATCGCTGCAGGTCGAAGATGACGCGCGGCAAAACATGGGTGATATGGTCTTCAAAACCGTGATCCCGCGAAACGTAAGGCTCAGCGAGGCCCCCTCTTATGCGCTGCCCGTGCTCGCGTATGACAGCACCTCCAAGGGGAGCGTCGCTTACCGCGCACTTGCCGCAGAACTCATTGAAAGAACAAAGAAAACGAGGGTTGGATAGTATGGCACGCAGCACCAAAAACACACGGGGGCTGGGGCGCGGTCTTTCCGCACTGATGTCAGACGTTGCAACAGATGAGACCGCACAAGCCACGCACAGACGTCCTGACATGATCGTCCCGATCGAACAAGTCCAGCCGAATCCCGACCAACCCCGCAGGACCTTTGCCGAGGACGCATTGCAAGACCTTGCCGCGTCCATTTCTGAAAAAGGTATCATTCAACCGCTCATCGTCCGCCGGTCCCCGCGGGCGCCTGACGCCTTTGAAATTGTCGCGGGAGAGCGTCGCTGGCGCGCTGCACAGATTGCAAAGCTCCACGAAATTCCTGTGCTGTTGCGCGACTATGACGATATTGAAGTCCTGGAAATCGCAATCATTGAAAACATCCAGCGCGCTGATCTTAACCCCGTTGACGAGGCTGCGGGCTACAAGCAGTTGATGGATCGATTTGGTCACACACAAGATAAGCTCGCAACAGCGCTCGGCAAAAGCCGCAGTCACATTGCAAACCTGATGCGGCTGCTGACGCTTCCGGATGAGGTTCAGACTTATCTAGTGAACGGTCAGATCTCTGCGGGCCATGCCCGCGCCTTGGTCGGTCATCCCCTTGCAGTGCAACTCGCCCGCGAAGTGATCCAGCGCAAGCTATCCGTCCGCGAGACAGAGCAACTCGCCAAGAAGGGGCCTGCCGTCAAGAGGCGGTCACTCCCTGGTGCCCCGGTCCCAAAGGATGCAGACACCGTCCAGATCGAAAACGAGCTTTCAGCGACATTGGGCATGAAAGTAACGATCGATCATCCGGCCGGTTCAGACAGCGGGAAAATGGTGATCGGCTACAAGTCGCTTGAACAACTCGACGATCTCTTGCGTGCACTGTCGGGCAGTTAGGCGCCAAGCAGAACCCTTAGAACCGCATTCAGCAGCGGGCGCCCCTGTGGGGTCAACCGCAAGGTTGTTTGGTCAAAATCAACCATACCAATATCAATTAACGTATTGATATTATGAATAAAACGATCATCCAGATGCGCACCGAACCGCGTCAGCACAACCCCGCCATTCAGCCGTAAACCCATCAACAAGAATTCGGCAAACTGTTCGTCCTGGGTCAGGGCGCTACGACCCATCTCT
>CAYGMX010000368.1:0-3496 GCA_964351055.1 uncultured Loktanella sp.
CCAATTATATGGCTGTTGCCGACGCCATCGATGAGACGACTCGCGCCTTTCATTACGATCCCGCAGAACTGGAGAGCGCCCAGTATCAGCAAGTTATGGCGGCAATAAGAGCATTAGCGAAAACGGCCGAAACCGATGATGCCTTCGTTGAGGGCTTTGGAGAAATATGGAGAAATCAAGGGCCCTTCTCGCACATGTCATTCAGCGAGGCGCGCGGTACCTCTGAGGAAAAAGCTGCCTTTTTTGACACGTTTCGTACAGGCGGTGGCGGTGCTGTCCTTTCGTGGGATGGCAGGGCCGCTATTCTCACCGTCAATACAATGATGGGCCTCGATACCATCGAGGAAATTGACACTGCTTACGCCGTGATTGCCGAGCTGGGTGCCGAGAAACTCATTATTGATCTTCGTGAAAATGGCGGCGGCGCTTTTGCGATACGACCATTGGTGGGCCACTTGATGAATGGGCGATACGATGCCGGAGCCTTCGTTGCACAGCGTTGGAACGCCCAACATCGCCGTCAGGCGCCGACTCAACAAGACCTTATAACAGTGGCTCCATGGGAGGGCTGGTCAGTTAGAGCCTTCTGGGATGATGTTCAGAAAGAGCCGTTTATCCGGGTTAGCTTTTCGCCAATAGCGCCAGTGTTCGAAGGCCCTGTTTATGTTCTCACCAGCGAACGCACCGCAAGCGCTTCTGAAATCGCTGCGGAAGCGCTGCAAAGTTCGGGGCGCGCGGTAATCATTGGCGAGATAACGGCCGGAGAAATGCTTTCGCAGAAAGTGTACGACATACCGGGCGGGTTTCAACTGTTCCTTCCCGTAGCAGACTATTTCTCAGTTACGGGCGACAGGATCGAGGGCTTCGGTATTGTGCCTGACATCGCGGTTGACGCGCAAGACGCGCTGAATATTGCACTTCAACAATGAGTGGCGCGTTTAGCGCGCTACAACTGCGGCTACCCGTTTGATGTGGCTAAAGCTGCACATGGCATATCCCCAAAAGCGGACCTTAATGCGCGGCGCAGCGAATTTACTGTTTGTTCCGCACAACGGTCGTCTGTGCACGCCGCAGTGAAAGTCCAGCTTGAGCGCAAAATTGCCTCCTTTCTGTGATGTGGCCAAAGTCCGCGATCAGGACATGGAAAAAGTGTTCAAGCCGTATCGGCCGAGAGCGGGCGCTCGATTCTCCAGGGGACTGCTGCAACGCGACCCAGGCGCATAGGGCCTCATTTGGTGGCTAGGTTTGCACATAGGCTTCGTTGATCCTCAGTTATCACAAACAGCAGCCATCAGCGCGGCAAATTGCGCCACAAGACATGCTTGAGATCGTCTTATTACAAATTCGTCATACGACTGTGATCTTTCGGTCTTGGACAGAAGCCAAGTTGCAATTGGTAATTTAGTATCAGACAGGAACACCAAATGACCTATCGCTCGCTTACGATGACATCCGCCCTTGCACTTCTTGCGGCCCCTGCATTCGCGCAGGACATGAATTTCAACCGCATCGCATCATTCATGGTCGCAGAGAACTTGCCGGAGGCGGAAGAAACATCTGCCGAAATCATCGCAGCATCCGAAGATGGCATGACGTTGGTCTACACAGACAGCCCCGGAAGCTCGATCGGCTTTATTGACATCACCGACCCGGCGAATCCGGTTGCCAGCGGCGTTTTTATGCCTGACGGCGAACCAACATCCGTGGCCGTTATCGGCAACTATGCGCTGGCCGGTGTGAACACATCCCCAAGCTACACAGAGCCCTCAGGCTTTCTTGTCGAAATCGACATGACCACACAGCAAGAAGTCGGCCGCTGCGACCTGCCGGGCCAGCCTGACAGCGTCGGCATCGCACCGGACGGGTCATTCCTTGCGGTTGCGATTGAAAACGAGCGTGACGAAGACCTTGGCGATGGCCGTGTAGGTCAGATGCCCGCAGGGTCCGTCTTTATGGTTGATCTGACCGCCGACGGCCTGATCGATTGCGCCACAGCCCGCGTGGCCGATGTCACCGGCCTTGCCGATATCGCACCGGAAGATCCAGAGCCCGAGTTTATCTCGATCAATAGCGAGAATGAAGTTGTGGTCACCTTGCAGGAAAACAACCACATTGTGGTCCTGTCCTCTGCGGGCGAGGTGCTGAGCCACTTCTCTGCCGGTGAAGTCACACTGGAAGGTGTTGATACCGAAGAAGAAGGCGCGCTAGTGTTCGACCAGACGATCACTGTTCCGCGCGAACCCGACAGCATCACATGGATCGACAACACCCATTTCGCCATGGCCAACGAAGGCGACATGGACGGTGGATCGCGCGGCTGGACAATCTTCAGCCAGGACGGTGACGTTGTCTATGAAAGCGGCATGGATTTCGAGAACGCAATCATCCAGATCGGCCACTATCCCGAAGGACGCTCTGGCAACAAGGGCGTAGAACCCGAAAGCGTGACCTTTGATACCTTCGGCGGCACACCTTACGTGTTCGTCGGCGCGGAGCGCGCATCGGTCGTCGGTGTTTATGACATCACCGATCCAGCAGCGCCTGTTCTGACCCAACTGCTGCCTTCGGGCATCGGGCCAGAGGGATACGTCACTATCCCTGAACGCAACCTGCTGATCTCTGCCAACGAAACCGACGATGCAGGCCCGCGCGCGCATGTCATGATCTTTGAATACCAGAACGCGCCTGCCGCCTATCCACACCTGACTTCTGCGGGCATGGACACACTGACAGGCTGGGGCGCGATCTCCGGCCAAGTGGCAGCCGAGGACGGCACGCTTTATGCCGTGAACGACAGCTTCTACGGCATGCAGCCAACCATCTTCCACATCGACGTCAGCCAGACGCCTGCGCAGATTGTTGACGCCATCCGCGTCACACGTGAAGGTCAACCGGCCCAACTGATGGATATGGAAGGTATCACACTGGATGGTGATGGCGGTTTCTGGATCGCGTCCGAGGGTCGCTCTGACCGCCTTGTCCCGCACGCGATTTACCACGTAGGATCAGATGGCGCGATTGAAGACTATGTCGCCTTGCCCAACGAACTGCTTGCTGTCGAGGCCCGCTTCGGGTTTGAAGGCATCACAAGGGTGGGCGACATGCTTTATATCGCTGTCCAGCGCGAATGGCGCGATGATCCGGCGAACCACGCCAAGGTTCTGGGCTATAATCTGGACACCGAGGAATGGTCTGTCATCCATTACCCGTTGACGGAGCCTGCGACAGGTTGGGTGGGCTTGTCCGAGATCACAGCCCATGGCGACAGAGTCTATTTTGTCGAGCGCGACAACCAGCTTGATGCCCGCGCGGTGACCAAGCAGATCACCAGCGTGCCGCTAAGCGCGATGGACGCTATGGTTGCCCTTGGTGAAACGCCTGCGGTTCTGGAAACAGAGCTGGTTGTTGATCTGCTGCCGCTGCTGACATCCACGGGCGGATATGTTCTCGATAAGGTTGAAGGTCTGGCCATCACCGAAGACGGGACCATGTGGGT
>CAYGMX010000369.1:0-3494 GCA_964351055.1 uncultured Loktanella sp.
ATGCCCGCTATGGCAACCCGACCGTCGCGATGTTCGAAGACCGTATCGCAGCCCTCGAAGGCGCCGAGGACGGGTTCGCAACAGCCTCTGGCATGGCCGCCGTGAACGGTGCGTTGACCTCCATGCTGCGCAGCGGCGACCATGTGGTTTCGGCGCGGGCTTTGTTCGGGTCCTGTCTATATATCCTTGAAGAAATCCTGACCCGCTACGGTGTTGATGTGACCTTTGTGGACGGGACTGATCTCGCTGCATGGGAGGCCGCGATCCGCCCAGAGACAAAAGCAGTGTTTTTCGAAAGCATTTCAAACCCGACCCTGGAAGTCATCGACATTCAGGCGGTTTCGAAACTGGCCCATGCGGTTGGCGCGACTGTCGTTGTCGATAATGTTTTTGCCACACCGGTCTTTTCGGATGCAATCGCGCAGGGTGCGGATGTGGTGGTGTATTCGGCCACAAAGCACATCGACGGGCAGGGGCGTGCGCTGGGCGGTGTGATCCTTGGCACACGGGATTTTATCCGTGGCACTGTCGAACCCTACATGAAGCACACGGGCGGTTCGATGTCGCCGTTTACGGCATGGATGATGCTCAAGGGGCTTGAGACAATCGAATTGCGTGTCCGCGCGCAGGCGGCCTCTGCGCTCTATCTGGCGCAGCAGTTGGAGGCGGACGGCACACTTGCCAATGTCATTTACCCCGGTTTGGAAAGCCATCCGCAACACGCGCTGACAGTCGCACAGATGCAGGCGGGCGGGACCGTGATTGCGATTGACGCAAGAACGCAAGAGTCGGCCTTCAAGCTTTTGAATGCGCTTGATATCTGGACAATTTCCAACAACCTCGGGGATGCGAAATCGATCGGTACGCATCCTGCCACAACGACGCATCAGCGCCTACCGGACGCAACAAAGGCAATGCTTGGTATCACACCGGGATTGATCCGGCTGAGCGTCGGCTTGGAAGACCCCGATGACCTGCTGGTTGATCTGCGCAGGGCCATCGCCGCAATGTGAGAGGGTGACCTGAGGCGCCAAACTGGCTAAGCTGAAAAGGCCCAGATGAAGCAAAGGCTGCCGCCATGACTGATCCGCGCGCCGACTTGCGACGTATTTACAAACATATCATTGGAAATTCCGATGCAGCGCCCCATTTAGGGACATCTAACGCACCGATGGGGGGCACAGATATGAATATCCATTCAACCGATATGAATCGCGAACCGACACGGCAAGAGGCTGAAGCGGCACTTGCGCTGCTGCGCCGTTGGGCGGTGGATGTCACAGCCGAAGAGGTCGCAGCACTTGATCCGCTGGTGTCGCGCCTGGTCCCCGGGCAAGAGGTGTCGAATTACCCCGCCCTCGCGCGCGCCTACCCCGAGGATTTTGAGGTGGACGATGCCTATAAAGCGACGATGCCGGACCTGCAAAACGGCCCCGCAAGCCTGATCCGCGGGGCGCAGCAGCAAATCCAGCATGTTGGCATTTCCAATTTCCGTTTGCCGATCCGGTTTCACACCCGCGACAATGGTGATCTTACGCTTGAAACCTCGGTCACCGGCACGGTGTCGCTTGAGGCGGAAAAGAAGGGCATCAATATGTCCCGCATCATGCGGACCTTCTACAAGCATGCCGAGGAAACGTTCAGTTTTGAAGTGATCGAGCGGGCGCTGGATGCCTATAAATCCGACCTCGAAAGTTTTGATGCCCGCATCCAGATGCGCTTCAGCTTTCCGATGAAGGTGCAAAGCCTGCGGTCGGGTCTGGAAGGATACCAATATTACGATATCGCGCTGGAACTGGTCGAAAGTGCCGGGGTGCGCAAGAAGATCGTGCATCTGGATTATGTCTATTCCTCCACCTGCCCGTGTTCGCTGGAATTGTCCGAACATGCCCGCCAATTCCGCGGGCAGCTTGCGACCCCGCATTCGCAACGCTCTGTCGCGCGGATCTCGGTGTTGCTGGAAAATGGCGGCGATGTGCTGTGGTTCGAAGACCTGATTGATCGTGCGCGCGCGGCGGTCCCGACCGAAACGCAAGTGATGGTCAAGCGCGAGGATGAACAGGCTTTTGCGGAACTGAACGCCGCCAATCCAATTTTTGTGGAGGATGCAGCACGGTTGTTTACCGAGCAGTTGCAACTGGATACGCGGATTTCCGACTTCCGGGTGATCGCCAGCCACCAGGAAAGCCTGCACAGCCATGACGCGGTGTCAGTCCTGACCGAAGGCCCGACTTTCGCGGCAGAAAGCCTTGATCCACGGCTGTTTGCGTCGCTGTTCCACGTCGGCTAAAGCGGCAGCTCGCCTGCTTATTTGGCGTATTTTCCCAAGACGCTGTCGCCGTCCGCGCTTTGCTGCGTTTGGGGCCGTGTCGTTTCGTTTGCGTTGCGCCCTTGAAGCCCATGACTGCCAAGACTAAGACTCTCTGAGGATATTTGAACGCGGACACACCTGTCCAAGAATGAGGCACCACATATGCAAGACCCCGTCGAGACCTACATGAACCTTGTCCCAATGGTCGTTGAACAGACCGCACGGGGTGAACGCGCCTATGACATTTTCTCGCGTCTTCTCAAAGAGCGGATCATTTTCGTCAACGGCCCCGTACATGACGGGATGAGCCAGTTGGTGGTCGCGCAATTGCTGCATCTGGAATCGGAAAACCCGAAGAAAGAGATCAGCATGTACATCAACAGCCCCGGCGGCGTTGTGACATCCGGTCTGTCGATCTACGACACGATGCAATACATCCGCCCCAAGGTCAGCACGCTGGTGATCGGGCAGGCGGCGTCGATGGGATCGCTTTTGCTGACCGCCGGTCACGAAGGGATGCGCTTTTCGCTGCCCAACAGCCGTGTGATGGTGCACCAGCCATCCGGCGGGTATCAGGGGCAGGCGACCGACATCATGATTCATGCCGCCGAGACCCAGAAGCTCAAGACGCGCCTGAACGAGATTTACGTGAAGCATACGGGCAACACACTCAAGAAAGTCGAAGCTGCACTTGAGCGCGACAACTTCATGTCACCCGAAGAGGCGAAGGAATGGGGCCTCATCGACGAGATCGTCGAGAACCGGACCAAAGCCGAAGACTAAGTTGTGCTGACAGACAAGAAATACAGCAATCGCGGCCTCGGTCGCGATTGTTTGTTTCTGGGGCCTAACTTTGCTGGGCGCGCCAACGCGTCTTTATTGCGGGATTCATGACGGTCTTTGCATGGTCATTTTGACATTGTGGACCTTGGCGGGCTGTTTTAGTGTAATCAAAACAGCAGTGCGAAATAGGTTTTATAGGCCAGTGGGCCAAGAGGTTTGAGATGGCGAATACAAGCGGCACCGACAGCAAGAACACGCTTTACTGCAGTTTCTGTGGGAAAAGCCAGCATGAGGTGCGCAAGCTTATCGCCGGGCCAACCGTCTTTATCTGTGACGAATGCGTTGAGCTGTGCATGGATATCATTCGCGAGGAAACCAAGACAGCCGGCCTGAAAGCAGG
>CAYGMX010000370.1:0-3487 GCA_964351055.1 uncultured Loktanella sp.
TTCGGAAGGCGCGCCGCTGGACGACCCCTGCAGCATTGCCTTTGTGAGCGAACCGCAGCTTTTTGCGGGGCGGTTCATCAATGTAGAGATCGAAACCGAAGCCGCATTGACCCTTGGCATGACTGTTGCCGATTGGTGGCGGGTGACTGACCGCCCCGCCAATGCGATGTTCATGAAGGATATCGACGCCTCTGGTTTTTATGCGCTGCTGGCGGCGCGATTGGCACGGCTGTGATGCATATTCCTTTTGACAATTCCTACGCCAGAATGCCGCCACAGATGTTCACGGCGCAGTTGCCGACACCGGTGAAATCACCGCAAATCATCGCGACGAATGCCGACCTCGCGGCATTGCTGGGCATGGACCCCAGCGAACTGGCGAGCGCGGATGCCGCGCAGGTCTTTGCAGGAAACCACATTCCCGATGGGGCTGCCCCCTTGGCGCAGGTCTATGCAGGCCACCAGTTCGGCAACTGGAACCCGCAACTGGGCGACGGGCGCGCCGTCTTGCTGGGCGAGGTCGTGGGCACCGATGGCATCCGCCGCGATATCCAGCTCAAGGGTGCAGGCCCCACGCCCTATTCGCGCAACGGCGACGGGCGGGCGTGGCTTGGCCCCGTGATGCGCGAGTATCTGGTCAGCGAGGCGATGCATGCCTTGGGCGTGCCTACGACACGTGCGCTGGCGGCTGTGACAACAGGCGAGCGCGTGTTGCGCGAAGAGATCCTGCCCGGTGCCGTCATCACCCGCGTGGCGCAAAGTCATATCCGCGTGGGTACATTCCAGTTTTTCGCCAGCCGTGGCGACATGGTGGCACTGCGCGCGCTGACCGATCATGTGATTGAGCGGCACTATCCCGATGCGGCAGGCCCTGCAGACCTGCTGGATCAGGTGATCGCGCGGTATGCCGCCCTGATCGCCAAGTGGATGGGTCTGGGGTTCATTCACGGGGTAATGAACACCGACAATGTGTCGATTGCGGGCGAAACCATCGATTATGGCCCTTGTGCGTTTATGGATGGGTTCCATCCTGATTCCGTGTTCAGCGCCATCGACCAGTTCGGGCGCTATGCCTATTCCAACCAGCCCGGCATTGGCGCTTGGAACATGGCGCAATTCGCAACGGCCCTGATCCCGCTGATGCCGGACCGCGATGCCGCGATAACCGATTTCACAGCCGCCGTGCATCGCTTTCCTGTGCTTTATGAGGCCGCATGGCGCAAGGTTTTCGCGGCCAAGCTGGGGATCGCGGACCCGCGTGAAGAGGATGACGCGCTGGTCACTGATCTGCTGGATCTGATGACCAAGGACGGGGCCGATTTCACCAATACCTTTGCCCATCTGGGCACCGATACCGCGCGCGACCAGTTCATCGACCGCGACCGCTTTGATGCATGGGAGGCACGCTGGAAGCTGCGCAAAGCGGCCCATGCTGCGGATATCATGGCAGGCGCAAATCCGCAGATTATCCCGCGCAACCACCGGATCGAAGAGGTGATCGTTGCAGGGCGCGGGGGCGACATGGCCCCGTTTCACGCCTTGCTGGCTGCGGTCACAGCACCCTATGCGCCGCTGACCAACGCGACAGCCCCTTTTGCGCGCGCACCCGGCGCCAGCGAAGCCGTCACGCGGACGTTTTGCGGGACCTAGGCGGGCGGTTGACCAGCAGGATGCCGATGGCCACAAGAATCAAGGCCATCATCAGATTTGGCCCCACCTCCTCACCCAAGAGCAGCCAGCCAAGGGCGACGGTCAGCACCGGCGACAGAAAGCTGAACGAGGCCACGCCAGAGGCGGGATAGATCGACAAGAGCCAAAGCCAGAAGATAAATCCGGCGCTGACCACCACAACGATCTGGAACAGCAGCCCCGCGATGTGAACAGGCGCCAGATCGCGGATCAACGGGCCAAAGAACAGGGCCGCGATCAGCAGGATCGGGGCGGAGATGCCCACCTGCCAGATCAGCTGTATTTCAGGGCGTACCCGCGACAGGGATGAGGCCTTGGCCATCATCGCCGCCGCCGCCCAGCCGACCGCGGCACCAAGGGCAGCCAGATCACCCCAGAAACTGCCCGCGCCATCGTCGCGCGTCAGGATCGCCAAAGCAACGCCACCAAGGGCCATGGCCAGCCCTACCGCCTTGATCGGCGTGATCTTGTCATCGGGCATCACAACATGCGCGATCAGCGCGAGCCAGACCGGCATTGAATAAAAGATGACGCTGGCGCGGCTGACCGCAGTCAGATCAAGCGCGATAAACAAGCACATGAATTCAAAGGCAAAGATAAACCCGATGGAGAACCCTGCCAGATAGGTCCCCTTATCAAAGCGCAACGGAATACCCCGCCAGCGCATCCAGATCAGGATACAGATCACAGCCCCCGCAGACCGCAGACCCGCAAAAAACACCGGCTGCAAACCACCATTGGTGACCTTGATCACAACCTGATTAAAGGCAAGCAAAAGGGCAAAGCCGGTGAGGGCTGCGGCGCCGAACAGATCAATCTGGGATTTTCTTTCCATCCGCGCAGACCATGCGCAAAGCGGGACCATGTCAAGCAGAACCCAAGCCTGTCATGTTGCCGTAGTGATGGCGACGGGAGGCTGCAAGACCTGCAGCAGGCACATCCGCCAGCGGCACGCCCCGCCCCAGCCGGATGCGGCGGGGCGGGCTGCCTGTGTGTTATTCGGTCACGCGGACCGCGGCCATCATATCGGGTTGACCGATCACCGCGCCATTTGCGCCGGTGCCGCGCTTGATGGCGTCAACGATATCCATGCCTTCGGTGACCTGCCCTACAACGGTATATTGCCCGTTGAGGAAATAGCCGGGCTCGAACATGATAAAGAACTGGCTGTTGGCCGAATTGGGGCTTTGCGCCCGTGCCATGCCGATGACGCCGCGCTCGAAGGGGATATCCGAGAATTCCGCAGGAATATCTGCAAACTCGGACCCGCCCGTGCCAGCGCGCGACAGATCGCTGCCCATGATCCCGTTCTCGACATCGCCGGTCTGCGCCATGAAGCCGTCGATCACGCGGTGAAAGACGACATTGTCATAGCTGCCAGCGGCCGCAATCGCGGTGATCTGGGCCACGTGCAGCGGGGCTGTTTCCTCGAACAGATCGATCACGATGGTGCCATTGGCCTCGCCTGCGATATCGATTTCAAGACCTGCGCCAAGGGCGGGCGTCGCCAGCAGCGCGCAAAGTGCGACAGACCTAAACATCTGCGGCCACTTTCACGGAAATCATCCGGTCAGGGTTCATCGGCGGTTCTCCACGGGTGATCGCATCCACATGCGCCATGCCCGAAACAACCATGCCATAGACCGTATACTGACCGTTCAGGAAATCATTGTCTTTGAAGTTGATGAAAAACTGGCTGTTGGCTGAGTTGGGATTGGCAGAGCGCGCGGCACCCAGTGATCCACGGGCATGCGGGATCTTGGAAAATTCGGCAGGCAGGTCCGGCAGGTCGGATGCC
>CAYGMX010000371.1:0-3470 GCA_964351055.1 uncultured Loktanella sp.
AAGCGAAAAGGTCCTGAACCATGTGTGGTATTGTCGGCGTATTGGGCGATCACGAAGCAGCCCCCATTCTGGTCGAGGCGCTGAAGCGGTTGGAATATCGCGGCTATGACAGCGCGGGGATCGCCACAATCAACGATTTGCGGCTGGACCGGCGCAGGGCTGTTGGCAAGCTGGTGAACCTGTCAGACTTGCTGGTGCATGAACCGCTGGCGGGCAAATCGGGTATCGGCCACACCCGCTGGGCCACGCATGGTGCGCCCAATGTCGGCAACGCACACCCGCATCGCGCTGGCGGCGTGGCTGTGGTGCATAACGGAATCATCGAGAATTTCCGCGAGTTGCGCAGCTTTCTGGCGGATCAGGGGATCGGGTTCGAAACCGATACGGACACCGAAACCGTGGCTTTGCTGGCTGATTACTACCGTAACCAAGGTCTTAGCCCGCGCGATGCGGCGGCGCAAACCATTGCGCGGCTCGAAGGGGCCTATGCGTTGTGTTTCCTCTTTGACGGCGAAGAGGACCTGCTGATCGCCGCGCGCAAAGGCTCGCCGCTGGCGATCGGCTATGGCGAGGGCGAGATGTTCGTGGGGTCCGATGCAATCGCGCTGGCCCCCATGACCAACCGGATCAGTTATCTTGAAGAAGGCGACTGGGCGATCATCACCCGCACCTCGGTCGAAATCCGTGACGCGCTGGGTAATATCGCCAACCGTGCCGTCAAGACGCTCCAGATCGACACAGCACAGGTGGACAAGGGCGGGTACAAGCATTTCATGGCCAAGGAAATCGCCGAACAGCCCATCGTGCTGCAAGGGGCCTTGGCCTATTATATCAACGCAGAAGGTACAGGTGTGGCCCTGCCCGAACCGGGTCTTGATTTTGCCAGCGTGGAACGGCTGACGATGGTGGCCTGCGGCACGGCATATTATGCCTGCATGGTGGCGAAATACTGGTTCGAACACTTGGCGCGCCTTCCTGTCGAGGTCGATGTGGCCTCTGAATTCCGCTATCGCGAACCGCCTGTGACCCCTGGTACCGTTGCCCTTTTCGTCAGCCAGTCCGGCGAGACCGCAGATACACTTGCCGCATTGCGCTACATGGCAGGCAAGGCGGACAGGATCGTTTCGGTCGTGAACGTCCCCGAAAGCTCCATCGCGCGCGAAAGCGATTTGCCGCTGCCTATTCTGGCAGGGACCGAAATTGGCGTGGCATCAACCAAGGCCTTTACCTGTCAGTTGACCACACTTGCCATTCTGGCGCTGCAAGCGGCGCATGTGCGCGGCAAGATCAGCGATGCGGTGCTTGCCGAAAAACTGGCAGCCTTGCGTAGCTTGCCGGGGCTGATGAACCACGCGCTTGGCATTGAAAAGAAAACCAAGGCAGTGTCCCGCAAACTGGCCGAAGCGCGGGATATCCTTTTTCTGGGGCGCGGCGCGATGTATCCTCTGGCGCTGGAAGGCGCATTAAAACTGAAAGAAATCAGCTATATACATGCCGAAGCTTATGCATCTGGCGAATTGAAGCACGGCCCCATCGCCTTGGTTGACAAACATGTGCCGGTGATTGTCATGGCCCCGCGCGATGCGCTGTTCGAAAAGACCATCTCGAACATGCAAGAGGTCATGGCGCGCGGCGGCAAGGTGCTGTTGATCACCGACAAGCAAGGTGCGCAAGAGGCTGGCGAAGGTGTCTGGGACACGATCATCATGCCCGAGGTTGACCCGTTCCTGGCGCCCATTCTCTATGCTATTCCGGCCCAACTGCTTGCCTACCACACGGCGGTCGCCAAAGGCACCGACGTGGACCAACCCCGCAATCTCGCCAAATCGGTGACTGTCGAATGATGACCCCCAAGAAAGCCATTGCCGCTCTGCGCGCATTGGGTGATCCGGCGAAGGCTGCCGAAATGCACCGATACCATAAGGTGGACCGGCCCTATCTGGGCGTGGCGAACCCCGTCATTGACGAGCAGGTCAAGGCATGGCGTGCCGATGACACGCTGGAAGACCGGCTGGCCTTGGCCAAAGGCCTGTGGAAAGGCAACACCCACGAAGGCCGCATCGCCGCCGCCAAACTGTTGACGCAGGCGCGGATCAGGCCCGAGGACGATGGCGCATGGGCTTTGATCGCGTCATGGGTGCCGGATTTTGATGGCTGGGCGGTGGCGGATCATGCCTGCATCGCGGGGCAAAAGCGGCTGGTGGCCAACCCTGCCCGTCTGGACGATGTGGAAGGCTGGACCCGATCTGATCATATGTGGACACGCCGTGCCGCGCTGGTCATGACCCTGCCGTGGACCAAACAGAATCACCCCAAACCTGACGACATCGCGGTCAGGGAACGCGTCTTGCATTGGGCTGCCGGTTACACGACCGATCACGACTGGTTCATCCAGAAGGCCATCGCATGGTGGTTGCGCGAGTTGTCCAAGCACGACCCCAAGCGCGTCGAAAAGTTTCTTGAAGCGCATGCTGCCGATATGAAACCATTCGCCGCAAAGGAAGCAGGGCGTAAGATGTCCGCTTAAGAGCCTGCGGCAAAGACCGTCAGTTCGGGCAGGCCCGTCAACGGGGCCGCGATCAGGCGCATCGCGGCAAGGCTGATCTGGCTGCCCGAACCGGGTGCACCGCCCGACGGGCGCAGTTCGATATTGATCGAGGTGCCCTGATAGGTCACGCGCCCGGGTTTCAGGACTGTTACCAAAGGCGTTTTCAGCCAGATCCCCGGTTCTGTCGGCGGCCCCAAGGATGCAATCGTTGTGCCCAAAGCCTGATCGCCCGTATCTCCCGCCGCAACGACGGCTGCGGCGCGGTCCTCTTGTGTTGTGGTATCGAACTGTTCGGCGGTCACGGCTGTCACGGGTGGCGGCGGTGGCGGCACGGGGTTCAATGTGGTGACGGGGGCTTGCATGGCAGGCCGGTCCGACGTCCCAAAAACACCCTGAAATGAAGGTGTGCTACAACCGGCGATGGCCACGACAGGCAGGATCAGGATCAGTCTCATGCGCGCAGCCTATGACGGTGAAGAGCCGCGCGCAACGGTCTGCTTGTCCCTTGCGCAGAAGGTCGCCCCCACATAGGTTGGCGGTCATGAATACCCCGTTGATCGACCCTTTCGCGCGCGCCATCGAATACCTGCGGGTATCGGTGACTGACCGTTGTGATTTCCGCTGCGTCTATTGCATGTCGGAGAACATGACCTTTCTGCCCAAGAAAGACCTGCTGACGCTTGAGGAATTAGACCGTATGTGTTCGGCCTTTATCCGGCTGGGCGTGCGCAAGTTGCGGATTACGGGCGGCGAGCCTTTGGTGCGCCGCGATATCATGACCTTTTTCCGCAGCATGTCGCGGCATCTGGACAGCGGCGCGCTGCAGGAACTGACGCTCACCACCAATGGCAGCCACCTGGAAAAATTCGCCGATGATCTGTTCGCCGCCGGGGTGCGGCGGGTGAGTGTCTCGCGTGTGAGG
>CAYGMX010000372.1:0-3468 GCA_964351055.1 uncultured Loktanella sp.
ACGCCAACGGCATCGTTGAAGTCGGCGCAAAGGACAAGGGCACCGGCAAAGAGCAAAAGATCACGATCCAGGCCTCTGGTGGTCTCTCTGACGAGGACATCGAAGCCATGGTCAAGGATGCAGAAGCCAATGCCGAGGCCGACAAAGAGCGCCGCGAGCTTGTGGATGCAAAGAACCAGGCAGAGAGCCTGATCCACTCGACCGAAAAGTCGATGGAAGAGCATGCTGACAAGGTCGATCCGACCACGATCGAAGCCATCGAACTCGCTATCGCTGCTTTGAAGGACGAGTTGGAAGGTGATAAGGCCGACAAGATCAAATCCGGCATCCAGAACGTCACCGAAGCTGCCATGAAGCTTGGCGAGGCGATCTATAAAGCCAGCCAGGAAGAAGCCGGTGAGGCAGAGCCCGATACACGGGGCGCTGACGAGGATATCCTTGATGCCGATTTCGAAGATCTGGGCGATGACAAGCGTGGCAACTAAGGCTGCACGCCGCTGAGAATTGACCGGCCCCTCTTACGGGCCGGTCTTTTCCATTCCCAAGGGGAAAATTCATGGCAAAACGTGACTATTATGAAGTGCTTGGTGTCGCCAAAGGGGCTGATGCCGACACGATCAAGAAGGGCTATCGCCAAAAGGCGAAAGAACTGCACCCGGACCGCAACGCCGACAATCCCAATGCAGAGGCACAGTTCAAAGAAGCCAACGAGGCTTACGAGGTTCTGAAGGATGCGAACAAGAAAGCAGCCTATGACCGGTACGGCCATGCGGCCTTTGAAAACGGCATGGGCAGTGGCGGCGGTCCGCGTGGTGGACAGGGTGATTTCGCGAGCGCGTTTTCTGACGTGTTCGACGACCTGTTCGGCGATTTTATGGGCGGACGTGGTGCCGGAGGGCGGCGCACTGCAGCCCAGCGCGGGAACGACTTGCGCTACAATTTGCGCATCAACCTCGAAGATGCATTTTCGGGTCTGCAAAAAACGATCATGGTACCAACCGCTGTAGGCTGTAATGCCTGCAAAGGCACCGGCGCCGAAGGTGGATCAGAACCACAGACCTGCCCGACATGCTCTGGCATGGGGAAAGTTCGCGCGCAGCAAGGTTTCTTTACAGTTGAACGGACTTGCCCCACCTGTTCCGGCATGGGTCAGACGATCAAAAACCCCTGTCCTGTCTGCCACGGTCAGGGACGCGTCGAGAAAGAGAAATCACTTTCCGTCAATATCCCCGCTGGCGTTGAAACCGGCACGCGCATCCGGCTTGCGGGCGAAGGCGAAGCGGGCATGCGTGGCGGACCAACCGGTGATCTTTATATCTTTATCGAGGTCAAGGATCACGCCCTGTTCGAACGCGACGGAAACAGCCTTTATTGTCGGGTCCCTGTGTCGATTGCAACTGCTGCCTTGGGAGGCGAAATCGAGGTGCCAACCATTGATGGTGGCCGCAGTCGCGTCAAGGTCCCCGAAGGCTCGCAATCAGGGCGGCAGATGCGGCTGCGCGGTAAAGGTATGCCGGCACTGCGCGGAGGCGGCGCAGGCGACATGTTCATCGAACTTGCGGTCGAGACACCGGTCAAACTGAACGCGCGGCAACGCGAAATTCTGAAAGAATTCGATCAGTTGAGCGAAGAGAACAACCCGCAGGGGTCGAGCTTTTTCGCATCGGTCAAAAGCTTTTGGGACTCGATGAAAAACTGAGCCATTAACCAATTTGCAATGATCTGCCGGGCAGAATGGCGACATGTCACATTTTGCCGAAGCCCCTTCTCTGTTCCCCGATCATGACGACGTGCGCCATGTTACACCGCTGGAAAGCGGCAGGGTGCCGTCGTACATGCGGGACCACCGCAAACGCCTGCGCGCGCGGTTCATGGCAGGGGGTCCCGATGCTATGCCAGATTACGAATTACTAGAACTTGTCCTGTTTCGGGCTATTCCGCAAAAGGATGTAAAGCCGCTGGCCCATGCGCTCATCGCGACCTTCGGTGGTTTCAATCAGGTTCTGTCGGCCCCCACCACGCAACTGGCAAAGGTTGATGGCGTGGGTGAGGCCGTGATGACCGAACTGAAAGTTGTCGAGGCTGCGGCGCACCGTCTGTCACGTTCCAAAATCATGCAGCGGCCTGTCGTTTCAAGTTGGAACGCGCTTCTTGAATATTGTCATGCCACAATGGCCCATCGCGCAACCGAACAGTTTCGTATCCTGTTTCTGGATACCAAACACACGATCATCGCAGATGAAGAACAGGCAAAGGGCACGGTGGACCATGTCCCTGTCTACCCCCGCGAGGTGGTAAAGCGGGCGCTCGAACTGAATGCGAGCGCCTTGATCCTTGTGCATAATCATCCCTCCGGTGACCCGACCCCGTCAGACGCAGATATTCAAATGACACAGCAGATTGATATCGCTGCAAACGCTTTGGGCATCCGCGTGCATGACCATCTGATTATCGGAAAATCAAACGAGACCAGCTTTCGCGCGCAGGGGTTGTTCAAAGAGCGTTGCTAACGAGATGCCAGGGTGAGATCGGCAAACTTGTCACTGATCAGGGCGACTTCACCTATCCGGTCGCATCCCGGCATTTGAATTGCGATCTCGGATGTTACCAGCGTCAGACCACCATTCGTCTGGATTGTGATTGCATCAACCTCACGCGCACAATTGGCTTCGTTGACGCTGACACCCACAAGCAGATCGACGGCACCATCCTTGTTCATCTGCCCGACAGGATAGGTATAGACCTCTGCCTGATAAGGAATCTCGCCTTGGGTCGCGCCGATATAGGCGACAAAACCATGTAATCCATTGCGCGTTTCCTGCGCTGTATGCACCGATGCCGACCAAACATGGCCCGGGTCGCCAATCTGCGCACCACCTTCGAGCGCGTGAAGGCGCATGTTGTCAGTGCCTCTCCATTGCAGGACCGCGCGGTCATACTGGCGCAACTCAGGAACATATACTTCAGCGCTGGCCTGAACGACATTGTTAAACGCCACTTCAAATACAGCGCTTATCGTCAAGGCAGGGGCTGTAACACGGGCCGTACCAGCGCGATCCGTCACACCAGAGAACATCATACCATTGTGGCGCACGGTAAAGGCAGCCTCCTTGAAGCAGGGGGCTTCGATAGTGAGTTCGACCAACGCCGCTGGTTGACGACGGGTTTGTAGCCTTGTCTCGCAGCCGGAAATTGGGGTTGCAAGGATCGTTCCAAGCTGTGGAACGTCAAGCTCTGTATAGACGACATCGACGGCAACAACGGGCTGGACATTGCCTGTGTGGGCAAGAGGCGTTGTTACGACATTCGGGACACCAAACACCGCTTCACCTTGAGCATTGGTCGACATCATCAGAGTGCGCGGCGCCTTGTTATACATCGCATTGTCTGCGCCCGCCTGCATGCTGGGAGCAGTCTCGCCGTATTGCACGACAAAGCCCACCGCAACAGCGATGGTCATTGTCGACA
>CAYGMX010000373.1:0-3464 GCA_964351055.1 uncultured Loktanella sp.
TTTACTTTTCCGGCGATGGCACAGGCACTTTCAAGCTCGTTGAACGGGCCAAGGCGGCAGGGTACGAAACCATTGTTTTGACGGTCGACGTGGCCGAGGTGGGACGCCGCCCCCGCGAGTTGCGGCACGGCTTCACGATGCCCTTCAGGATCGGCCCCAGGCAATTCATTGATTTCGCCCTGCACCCGCGCTGGTCCCTGTCGTCGCTCTTCGCGGGTAAACCGCAAATGGCGAATTTCGCGATGCCCGGTTATGCGTTCGACCGGACCGAAAGCCGCGCCAAGGCCGATTGGAATACGTTGGCACGACTGCGCGATATGTGGCCTGGTAAACTGGTGGTCAAAGGTGTGCTGGACAGCGAAGATGCGCTGATGCTCAAGGGCGCAGGAGTGGATGCGATCCAGGTGTCCAGCCATGGGTCCCGCCAGCTTGACAGTGCGCCGCCGCCTATTCTGGAACTGGCCAAGATCAGGGATGCGGTCGGGCAAAGCTATCCGCTGTTTTACGATACCGGCTTGCGCAGTGGTGAAGATGTCGTGAAGGCCTATCGCCAAGGTGCGAACTTCACCTTTTTGGGCCGTATCTTGCAGTTCGCTATTGCGGCAGGTGGTGAAGAAGGCCTGCAAGAACTGTGGAATGTTCTGCGGTCCGAAACCAGTATCACGCTTGCCCAGATCGGTGAGCGGTCTTTGGTGAAAAACGCCTAGCGCCTACGGATAAACAGGGTGCCGCCCTTTTCCAGTTCAATCTGCCAGTCGCTTTCATGCGCGGCGAAAACAGCTTTGAAGTCCGCGATATTCGACCGCTCATCCGCGATCAAAACCCAGCCATTGCCTGTGACAGTGTCAATAAGACGGGCGAGTACGGTGTGCCGAGCCTCTTTTCCCAGCATATGAAGGGTGCGGTCGATCAGTAGAACATCAAACATGCCATCGGGCGTGAAGGTTTGCAGATCGGCGACGATCCCTTCCACGGGCAGTGCTTCCTTAGCGGCAGCCCTAGTCATATCGCGGATACCATTGGGCGATAGATCGACACCGACAACGTGATGTCCCGCACGGGCTATGAACAATGCATCTCGGCCTTGGCCGCATCCGATATCTAGCACGCGCGCGTTTTGCTCATCAAAGTGTGCAAAGAAATCAACAATCACCTTTGTCGGCGGACCAAGCGCGTCAGATGTGGATTCATAGAGTGCGTCGTAGTTGTAAGCCATGCCCGCAAGTTATCAGGCCAAGCAGGTGTGGCTAGGTGTTTCCAAGTGACAAAAGCAAAAAGGGCACCCCCAATAGGATGCCCTTTCGTCATCAGCGCATCAGCGCGGAGGGTTATTCAGCGTCAGCCGTTGTCGGAACTTCGTCCGCAGCAACTTCGTCCGTATCCGAATCGTCAGCAAGAACAGCACGTGGGGCAGAGATGTTCGCAATCACGAAATCACGGTCGATCACGACCTTTGCGCCTTCGGGCAGTGTGACTTCACTGATGTGGATCACGTCGCCCATCTGGGAATTCGCCAGATCGACAGTGATGTGATCAGGAATATCGCCAGCAAGCACTTCCATCTCGACTTCGTTGCGCACAACGGTCAGAACGCCACCCTTTTTCACACCGGGGCAAGTGTCTGCATTTGCAAACTCGACCGGAATGAACAGTTTCACGCGGCTGGTACGCTTGAGGCGCAGCAGGTCGATATGCGTAGGCAGGTCTTTGACAACATGGCGCTGAACGCCACGGCAAATGACGCGCACGTCTTCCTGACCTTCGATCTTCAGGTTGAAGAGCGTCGACATGAAGCGGCCTTTGCGCAGGGTTGTCAGCAAATAGTTGAAAGGGATGCTGATGGATTGGGGCTCTGCGCCACCGCCATAAACAATGCCAGGTACGTCGCCATCACGGCGAGCTTGGCGGGCGGCCCCCTTGCCTGTCCCCGCGCGTACCTTGGCGTTCAGATCAGGGATCTGTCCAGCCATAGTATTTCTCCAAAAATGTAGGGGCCCGCCTCCAAGGGTGTCCGAGCCCGATGAAGCCTGCGCTATAGGGGCTTTGGGATCGATTGAAAAGAGGTTTTATGAATCAAGGCGCATTTGAAACTTGCTTTGGAAAGTTTTCAGATGCAGGCAATGGCGCATGTCTATTCTCAACGCTCTTTATCTGTCCCGCCGTCCTGCCACCGCCTTTGTGGTCGTTGGTATGTTCTGGGGATGCTTTGCCGCCTATGTCCCTGTGATCAAGGCGCAACTGGGCGCGTCTGACGCGCTCTTTGGCACACTCTTGCTGGGATCAGCAACGGGTCTTGTCTCTGCGATGTGGCTCGCCCCGCGTGCCGACCGGCTTTTGGGCGCGCGCGGGATGCAGTTCGGGGCGGCATTCCTTGCGCTTGCGTGGCTATTGCCTGGGCAGATCGCGGTACCGATCCTTTTTGCCTGCGTGATGGGGCTGGTCGGCCTTGCATCAGGTTTGCTTGACGTGATCATGAACGCGCGCGTCAGCGAGTTGGAAGCGCAGCATAACCGGCCGCTGATGAACGCAAATCACGCGATGTTTTCTGTGGCCTACGCCGTTGGGGCGCTGATCGTCGGCTTTACCCGCGAGGCGGGCCTGCCACCCGCACCTGTTTTTGCAGGCTTCGGGATCGTGGCGCTTTTCTTGCTTCCGGTCATGCGCATGGATGTCACCTATGTTAGTGCAGAGGATGGCTACGCCGGTCGCTACCCGCTTTGGCCCATCATGCTATGCGGCGCGATTGTCCTTGTGGCGTTCATGTCAGAGGCGACGGTCGAAGCATGGTCCGCCCTGCATGTTGAACGCACGCTGGGCGGTGGCGCGGCAGAAGGAGCTCTTGGTCCTGCGATGCTGGGTCTCACGATGGCCATTGGCCGTTTTTCGGGGCAGGCGGTCGCCGAACGGGTGCGCGAGGTTCCTGTGGTGATCGGCGCATCCTTGATTTCCGCCGCGGGCGCGGTCATCGCTGCATTGGCGCAATCACCAATGATGGCCTATCTGGGCTTTGGTATACTCGGGCTTGGCGTGTCGGTGATTGGCCCGATGGGGCTTGCGCTGGTGGGCAAGCTTGTTGCGCCGCACTTGCGCACCGAAGCAATCAGCCGCACGGCGGTGATCGGATTTTCCGGCTTTTTCTTTGCACCGATGCTGATGGGTCTGATGTCAGAGGCCTTTGGACTGCGCATCGCATTTCTCGCCGTCGCCGGTTTGCTGTTGTCGGCCTTGCCATTGGCATTGCTCGTGCGACGCCTCCCATGGGCCCGGCCGTTGGCACCGGTCTAGCGGTTTGACCGCGCGGATTTGGCAGCAGCAGTCGTGCAGCACCCTGTCACAAAGGCGGGTGCGCGGCACATAGGCTGCGTGTTCCAGAATGAACCGGATCTTATTTCGTCGGAGTTAAGACCGTGCCGCCGCCACTATCGCTTGATCCGGCGACAACCAGCACAGCGACAATCAGGGCC
>CAYGMX010000374.1:0-3454 GCA_964351055.1 uncultured Loktanella sp.
TTACTGTCGCAAGTCGAGGCCATTGACTTTTTGTTCGTCGGGACCGGCGCAGAGATGGCCCACCCCCCCAAAGCGGTTCGCACCACGCTGGAAGAGGCAGGGATCGGGGTTGAAACAATGGCATCGCCTGCCGCCTGCCGCACCTATAATGTGCTGCTGTCAGAGGGCCGCCGCGTTGCCGTTGCCCTGCTGCCGGTCTGAATGCTGACGGTCCGTAACCTGACCTGTGCCCGTGGCGGGTTGCCCGTGCTGGCGGATGTGAGCTTTGACGTGGCCGCCGGAGAGGTGTTGATCTTGCGCGGCCCCAACGGGATTGGCAAAACAACGCTGTTGCGCACTTTGGCAGGGCTACAACCTGCTATCGGCGGCGAGGCCAGCTTTCCTGATGACGAAGGGGCCTATGCCAGCCACGCGGACGGGATCAAGACCGCGCTGACAGTCACCGAAAACCTGCAATTCTGGGCCGATGTCCATGGGGCCGCTTTGCCTGATGATCTGCTGGAAACCTTCGATCTTGCCGATTTGCGCAATCGTCTGGGTGGCACATTGTCTGCTGGTCAAAAGCGCCGTCTGGGGCTGGCGCGCTTGGGCGTCATCGGGCGCAAGGTGCTGTTTCTGGACGAACCGACCGTTTCGCTGGACCGGTTTTCGGTGAAACTCTTTGCGGATTGGTTGCAGAACCGGCATCTGGCGGCGGGTGGCCTTGCGGTGATTGCCACGCATATCGACCTTGGGTTTCCCGCACCCGAACTGGACCTGACCCCCTTCAAGGCAAGCCTTGATACGGGCGGCGGTACGGATGAGGCGTTCTTGTGATTGCGCTTTTGCTGCGGGACCTGCGTTTGGCGATCCGCGCAGGCGGCGGTTTCGGGCTGGGGCTTGCGTTCTTTCTGATCGTTGTCGTGCTCGTCCCCTTTGGGGTCGGGCCAGAGACGGCGTTGCTGTCGCGCATCGCGCCGGGCATCTTGTGGGTGGCATCACTTTTGGCGGCCTTACTGTCACTGGACCGGATTTTCGCGCTAGATTACGAGGACGGGTCGCTGGCGCTGCTGGCGACCTCGCCGCTTCCGCTCGAAGGGGCGGCCTTGATGAAGGCGCTGGCGCATTGGATCACGACGGGCCTGCCGCTTACGCTGGTGGCACCCGCACTTGGGTTCCTGCTCAGCCTCGCGCCAGAGGCTTACGCCTATCTGCTGTTCTCTTTGCTGATCGGCACCCCTGCGCTGTCGATGATCGGGACGTTCGGTGCGGCCCTGACCGTGGGCCTGCGCCGTGGCGGGCTGTTGTTGTCGCTTCTGGTCTTGCCGCTCTACGTGCCCACCCTGATTTTCGGGGCAGAGGCCGTGCGGCGTGGCGCCGAAGGATTGGACCCCACCGGCGCGCTGATGCTGATGGCGGGGATCACGGCGGGGTCTTTTGCGCTCTTGCCATTTGCGACTGCGGCTGTCTTACGCATCAATCTGCGGTGATCGGGGATTGAGGCTCGCAATGGGGAAGGATACATAAACGCCATGTCGATGTGGGAATATGCCAATCCGAAAAAGTTCATGGGCTGGACCCGGCCTGTTTTGCCGTGGACCTTTGCCACTGCCGGCCTGTGTCTTGTCGTGGGGCTGATCTGGGGCTTCTTCTTTACCCCCGATGATTTCCGGCAGGGATCGACGGTCAAGATCATCTATCTGCATGTGCCCTCGGCGCTGATGGCGATCAACGCATGGATCATGATGCTGGTCGCCTCGCTGATCTGGGTCGTGCGCCGTCATCATGTTTCGGCGCTTGCAGCCCGCGCTGCGGCGCCTGTGGGCGTTGTGTTCACCCTGATCGCACTCTTTACAGGTGGCATCTGGGGCCAGCCGATGTGGGGAACCTATTGGGCGTGGGACCCGCGCCTGACATCCTTTCTGATCCTGTTTTTGTTCTATCTGGGCTATATCGCCCTGTGGGAAGCGATCGAAGACCCTGATACCGCTGCGGATCTGACATCGGTGCTGTGCATGGTGGGATCGGTCTTTGCGATCCTGTCACGCTATGCGGTCCTGTTCTGGAACCAGGGGCTGCATCAGGGCGCGACCCTGTCGCTGGATAAAGAAGAGAACATATCGGATATTTTCTGGTATCCGCTTTTGGTTTGTATCGCGGGGTTTGTGCTGCTTTTTGTTGCATTGGTCCTGATGCGGACCCGTACCGAAATTCGTGCCCGCCGCATCCGGGCCTTGGAAGCGAGGGCGCGCCGTGCCTGATTTGGGAAGTTACGCGGTCGAGGTGATCTCGGCTTATGTGGTCAGCATCGTGCTCTTGGCGGCGATTGTCGGGCTGAGCTGGCGGCGCTATGTCCGTGTGCGCACGGCCTTGGACGAGATCGAGAAAAATGGCTAAGGTATCCCCTCTGATGATCCTGCCGCCCGCGATTTTTGCGGCTTTCGCCGGTTTGGCCCTGGCAGGCATGCTGCGGGACAATCCTGATGAGTTGCCTTCGACATTCGTGGGCAGTCAGGCCCCAGCGGTTCCGGTTGAGGCGGTACAGGGCACCGCACAACTGACCGACGTGGATTTGCGTTCGGGTGATGTAACAATCGTAAATTTCTGGGCGAGCTGGTGCCCGCCGTGTCGTGCCGAACATCCGAACCTGCTGGCCTTGGAGGCGCAGGGTTACCGCGTCGCGGGCATCAACTTTCGTGATCAGCAGGATCAGGCGTCAGAGTATCTGGCCAACTATGAAGACCCGTTCTTTGCCACAGGCTTTGACCTGCGAGGCAGGGTGGCGATTGACTGGGGTGTGACCGCACCGCCAGAGACTTTCATCGTGGACGGGGACGGGACGGTACTGTTCCGCTTTGTCGGCCCGCTGGTGGGTTCGGATTATGAACAGCGATTTTTGCCGGAACTGGCGAAGGCTGTGGAGTAGGGGGTCTGGGAAAACCCCGACCTACATCAAAAAAAGCCCGGTCATTTGACCGGGCTTTTTCGTTGTTGTGTTTAGCTGCTTAAGCAACCTTCGCCAAATTCCGCAGCACATAGTGCAGCACGCCGCCGTTTTCGATGTATTCGATCTCGACTGCGGTATCGATCCGGCACTTCACGGTGATCTCTTTGACCGATCCATCGGCCATAGTGATCTTGGCGGTCATCTCTTGCAGCGGCTTGACCGCATCCAGACCTTCGATGGTCACGGTTTCCTCACCTGTCAGGCCCAGTGTTTTACGGGTCTCGCCGCCGGTGAATTCGAAGGGCACCACACCCATGCCGACAAGGTTGGAGCGGTGAATCCGCTCAAAGCTCTCCGCGATCACGGCCTTGACGCCCAAGAGCGCCGTGCCCTTGGCTGCCCAGTCGCGTGACGACCCCGCGCCATACTGTTCGCCCGCAAAGATCACCAGCGGGGTGCCTGCCTCTTGAT
Organism: uncultured Loktanella sp.; assembly: GCA_964351055.1. Classification (GTDB taxonomy): domain Bacteria; phylum Pseudomonadota; class Alphaproteobacteria; order Rhodobacterales; family Rhodobacteraceae; genus Yoonia. Next base: position 3,398 of record CAYGMX010000374.1, read on the forward strand.
GCGCCATGGCCGCGTCAAAGATCGAGGTCTGCGCACCGTCCGGCCCTTTGGTATAGC
>CAYGMX010000375.1:0-3452 GCA_964351055.1 uncultured Loktanella sp.
CTCGGGCTGCCTGAGGGCTGCGCGGACTGCGGAACCGCGTGCCAAGCGCGCCCTTGTCGCATCGTCGAGCCGCGTCCCAAACCGGGCAAAATCCTCCAGCTCTTCGAATTGAGAAAGCGTGATACGCAGGTTGCCAGCCACGTCCCGAAACGCGCGCAATTGCGCCTTGCCGCCAACACGCGATACCGACACCCCCAGATCGACCGCGGGAAACTGGTTCTTTCGCACAAGTCGCGGCGACAAATAGATCTGGCCGTCGGTAATAGAGATCAGGTTGGTAGGGATGTAGGCGGACAGGTTCTCGGCTTGGGTTTCGACAACCGGCAGAGCCGTGATCGAGCCGCCGCCCGCCTGTTCCGTGAAATTTCCGGCACGCTCTAGGAGCCGGGCATGCAGATAGAAGATGTCGCCCGGAAAGGCTTCACGCCCAGGCGGACGCCGCAGCAGCAGCGACAGTTCACGGTATGATCGCGCGTGATGGGTCAGGTCGTCCATCACCACGAGAACATCGCGGCCCTGATTGGCGAAGTATTCGGCCATCGTCATAGCGGCGAAAGGCGCAATGAACGACAGTCCCGGCGGATCTTCGTCGCCAGCTGAAATCACGATGGTGTTCTGTGTCATGGCGCCGGTGCTGATGGCCCCGATGACCTTGGCCACCGCGTCGCCGCGTTGACCGATGGCGCAATAGATGCAGATGACACCTGTTTTCTGCTGATTGAGGATCGCGTCCACGGCGATCGACGTCTTGCCAGTTTGCCGGTCGCCCACGATCAATTCGCGTTGACCCAAGCCCACAGGCACCGCTGCATCAATCGCCTTTATCCCTGTTGCCAACGGGCGTGTGATGGCCGAACGGTGCAGAATTTCCGGCGCTTCCGCCTCGATCGGGCGCCTTGCTACAGCGGCAACAGGGCCGTTGCCGTCACGGGGTCGACCAAGGACATCGACGACACGGCCCAACAGGGCCGGCCCCACCGGCACGCTGACGACGTGCCGTGTCCGCCGCACACCTTCGCCAACCGTTATTCGGTCGGAAGCACCAAGCAGGACAACTCCAAGTCGGTCGGCTTCAAGGTCAAAGACAATCCCGCGCACGCCGGACGCGAATTCCAACAATTCATCGGACAGCGCACGGGCGAGGCCCGTGACGATGGCGATGCCGTCGCCAACCTCGCTGACCCGACCGATTTCTGTCATCACTGGCACCGGCGATGGGCCCTCAAGGAGCGCTTTCAGCCAGGCGTCGTGGCCCGTCTCGAGATCGGCGTCTTTAATGCCCATCTGTTCCCACCTTCACGACTGGATCATGCTGCAGATGTTCTTCCAGCAAGGCGTCCAGTCCCTCAATATAGCTGTCAATGGTCCACGCGACATGCACGGCACCCATGCGCAAGATCAAACCAGTTGCTTGCTCAGGATCGGTTTCAAATCGCAACTGCTGTTCCGGGATAAGGTCCTTCACTTCCGCCACCAGCTTTGCGCGGGCGGCATCGAGCAGAATGTGGCGCGTCGTCACGACAGCAGCCGTGCCGTCATCGGCCATCTTGCGTAAATCTGCCGCCATCGGCTTTAGTTGACGAGCGACATGGGCAACGACCCGTTCTTCCAGTGTCTCATCCGACAGATCAACTAACGCCTTGCCGGTCAGCGACACCAAGGACGCCGCCCCCGACCGGTGCAACTGTGCGATGTACCTGCGCTTTTCTTGGGATAGATGCGCTTCCCAGTCTTTCCGCTCCTTCTCCAGCCGTGTGCGCGCCTCCGCCAAAAGAGCGTCCCGCTCTGCCTCGGCCTCTTGACGCTGGCTGTCTATCCTGGAGGCTTCGCTGGTGCGAAAGGTGGTGATCTCGTCGTTGTGGCGGGCTTCCGCGATTTCGGCCTTTTCTCTCGCCCGGGATGCTTCAGACATCCGTTCGGCAATCTCAGCTTCGCGGGCATCGACACCGTCCAGAATGGGGCGGTACAGGAACCGCTTCAGAAGCCAGACCAGCACGAGAAAGTTCACGAGCTGGGCGGCAACGGTGATCCAGTCGACAGACATAGCCTATTGACCTGCGGTCTGTGCGAGCTCGAGTGCGGCGATCCAGAACGGGTTGGCGAAGATCAGGATCATGGAGACGACAAAGCAGTAGATCGCGGTGGATTCGATCATCGCGAGGCTGACGAATAACGTCCGCGAAATAGTGGGCCCCGCGTCAGGCTGTTGTGAAATCGCGCTCAGCGCCTGTGCCGCTGCTCGACCTTCACCCAACGCCGGACCAATCGCGCCGAATGCAACGGTAAGGCCGGCAGTGAATATCGAAATGAAGGCGATGATACCAAGATCGGTCATTGGGTTTCCTTTTCTGTGATTGATGTGCTCGGGTCGACTGACGCCGAAGAGATGTAGACAGTCGCGAGGATGGCGAAGATGTAGGCTTGGATCAGCCCTGTGAGCAGGCCCAGAACATCCATCACCACCGGAAAGAAGAACGGCGCCACACTGAGCAGGATCGCCGCGATGACCGCACCACTCATGATATTTCCGTAAAGCCGGATGGCGAGCGATATACCGCGGGAAAACTCGCTGATGATGTTGAAGGGCAGCATGATGATCGATGGTTGCAGATAGGTCTTCAGATAGCCGCCAACGCCCCGACTTGTGATACCAAAAAGCGGAACCGCAATCAGGACCGACAGTGCCAGTGCTGCTGTTGTTGAAAGTGAAGCGGTCGGCGGATCGAAACCCGGCACCACCAGCATCAGGTTCGATATGGCGATGAACAGGAAAAGCGTGCCCACAAAGTGAAGCAGGTTGCGGGACGGCCGCCTGGAGATTTCCTCGATCTGGCTCTGGATGCCCTGCACAATGACTTCCAGCATCGTGCGCCAACGGTTTGGCGGCACATCCGGGCGCAGCTTGCGGGTGATCAACATGGAAACGACTGTCAGCACCGCCATGATGATCCAAGTGTTGACGATCGTGGCATTGATGGGAAGTCCCCATGCCTCAAAGACGATCGTACTATCGGGCGTCAGTTCCATGTTGTGCGCCCCGTCGGCGCGCGATTGGCCAAGGTCACGACCACAAGCCGCACAAACAGGAATGCCAGAGCATAGCCGACAAACGCCCATGTTCCGGTCTGTGCGACCGCCCAGCCAGCGGTCAACAGCAGAACGATCCGCAGCACCGAGCTGAGCATCAGTGTCGCGGCTGGCCTCGCCACACCAAGGGCGATCCGCATGCCAAAGGCCAATCCGGCGAAGTAAAGCGCGCCCATCGCGGCCCCAAAGGCCAGCCCTGCCGACAACGCCCCCCAGTCAATATCCATCATTCGCCATCCCCTTCTTTTGCGATCCATGCCCAGGCGATCAGGCCACCCACAGCGACGCCGCCAAGGATCAGCGCAATCGGCCTCGTACAGCTCTGTGGTGCTACGCGGTCCAGCCTAGTACCCAGAACCGCACCC
>CAYGMX010000376.1:0-3418 GCA_964351055.1 uncultured Loktanella sp.
TCTCCGGACTCAGATTGACCAGCAAAGGGCGCAAACCTTTTTCCTGCAACCGCCGCGTAAACAGATCGAAAACTTCAAGAAACAAAGGGTTGTGGAAGTTGTTGGAGATAAGGCCAATCAGTTTGGTCCGCCCAGTGGTCAAGGAAGAGGCAAGCGCATTGGGGCTGTAACCCAGCGCGCGGGCTGCCTTTTCCACCTTGCGGCGGGTCTTGGGCGAAACGGATGCACCTTCGGTAAAAGTCCGTGATACAGCCGACCGCGAAACACCGGCAATCTGAGCAACCTCTTTGAGCGTAATGGCCACAGCTTTTCCCTTGTTTTGCATGGTTTATATCTGCAAGTCGCAAAAAGGGAAACGATAGTTTGCAACCGGTTGCAAAATGACAGACCTTGTGCTTTTCTATTGGCACGCGCCAAAGAGATGTGGCTTTGCCGCACTTCAGGTCGGGGAGGATGGGGATGATTAACGCATTCGTTTGTGACAACCGTGCAGGGCGGCCTTCGGTTCGCAGCCCTTGCGGTAAGCGCTTGAGCGCGCTGGTCGGTGACGTGGGATCGCGTCAAGCGATGCGGCATCTTTTGCTGGCTGGGCAGGCGTTTCCCATGTCCTGCGAGGCTTTGTGATGACTCTGCGGCGCAAGGATTTTCTGGACCTGCGGCATCCGTTCTTTCGCCCCGTCTGGCGGCGTGTCGCGGTTGTGATCGTGCTGGCGCTGTGGACAGTCGCCGAACTGATCGGCGCCAACTTTTACTGGGCGGCACTTGCGGGCGGGCTACTGGTTTATGTGCTCTACGTCTTCTTTCTTGATTTCAGCCTGCCAGAAGGCAAGGCACGAAAATGAGTGCGCGGATCGTGCGGTCCCGCATGGACAGTGATGGTTGCGATGACTGATTTATTGCGTTCACCCACCGGTCGCACTGGCAAGGTGCATGATATCACGCCTGCATCGGCGGGGTGGGGTTATGTGGGCTTTGGTCTCTATCATCTCAAGGCGGGTGAAACTGCAGCAGAGGTGACGGGTGATCGGGAGGTGATCCTTGTGATCGTCGAAGGCAAGGCTGACCTGTCGACGACAGACCAGCATTTCGGCAAGATGGGTGCGCGCATGTCCGTGTTCGAAAAGACACCGCCCCATTGCCTGTATCTGCCTGCGCAAACGTCATGGACAGCCACCGCAGTCACGGATTGCGTGCTGGCCGTTTGTTCAGCACCGGCGCGGGGGGATTATCCGGCGCAACGCATCGGCCCGGAAGGGATTGAATTGACGCCGCGGGGCACCGGACAAAATACGCGCTTTATCAACAACATCGCCATGGAAGGGCGCGATGTCGCCGGAAGCCTTTTGGTCACCGAGGTCTTTACCCCGTCAGGCAACTGGTCGTCCTATCCCAGCCATCGCCACGACGAGGACAATTATCCGGACATGACCTATCTGGAGGAAACCTATTACCATCGCCTGAACCCGGGCCAAGGGTTCGGCATCCAGCGGGTCTATACCGAAGATGGCACGCTGGATGAAACGATGTCTTTCAAGGATGGTGATGTGGTTCTTGTACCCAAAGGCCATCATCCCTGTGCCGCCCCCTATGGTTACGAGCTTTATTATCTGAACGTGATGGCCGGACCATTGCGCAAGTGGCGTTTCAAGAATGACCCCGACCACGATTGGATCGCGCAACGCGATGCCGCAACGCTCTAGGAGGTCCTGATGGACAAGTTGCTGGAAGATGCCAAAGGGTATTATGATGCGGTGCGCTGCAATCTGGCTGATTTTGCGGCCCTTACCGCGCAGACCACGGCACGCGCGGATGTTCCGCATGCCAAAGAGATTTCCAAGAATATCCCTATCTACGATGCCGCAGCCTTGGGTGGGGTCTTTTCAAATGCATCCGCGCGGCGCGTGCTGATGGCAGAGTGGGCGCGTGTGCTCCTGAGCGGGGCAGGGGTGTTTGTTATCAAGGGCGCATGTGCCGATCATGCGGCGGTCGATGCTGCCACACGCACCTATGAAAAGATCATTGCCGCTGAAAAAACAACCAACGGTGGCGGTGCGGATCATTTCGCGGCCGCAGGCGCGAACGACCGGATATGGAACGCGTTGCAAAAACTGTGCATCGCCGCGCCCGAGGTTTTTGTCCGGTATTTTGCAAGCCCCGCGATTGATGCTGCCTGCGAGGCATGGTTGGGCCCCAATTATCAGATGACCGCGCAGGTCAATCTCGTGCATCCCGGCGGGCAGGCGCAACAAGCGCACCGTGATTACCATCTAGGGTTCCAGACAGCACAGGACAGCGGTGCTTACCCTGCCCATGTCCACGATCTTTCGCCACTCATGACGTTGCAAGGCGGGATCGCGCATTGTGACATCTCTATCGACAGTGGCCCAACGAAACTGCTGCCGTTCTCGCAGCTTTATCGTCCCGGTTATGCCGCATGGCGGCGCGACGATTTCCGCGCATATTTTGAAACGCATTACGTGCAACTGCCACTGGAAAAAGGCGATGCGCTGTTTTTCAGTCCGGCGCTGTTTCATGCAGCGGGTGCGAACACTACGCCAGATGTTCATCGCATGGTGAACCTGTTGCAGGTGTCATCTGCATTTGGTCGCGCCATGGAAACCATCGACCGCCACGCAATGTGCAAGGTGACCCTTCCCGTGTTGCAGCAATTTCATGCCGACCGAACCCTTGCGCCCAACGCGCTGGAGGCTGCCATGGCCGCCATCGCAGAAGGCTATTCCTTTCCGACCAATCTTGACCGTAACCCGCCCCTCAACGGTCTGGCCCCCGTCACCCAAAGGGCGCTGTTGCGCCAAGCTGTGTCCGAAAGGCTGACGGTTGCGCATTTTTCCGATGCGCTGGAAAAGATGGCTGAACGCCAGATTGCATAGGTCAGGTAACGTATTGGTCGCCGATCCGGCACTTGCCAGCCCGGAAATTGTGAAAAAATCGTCTTAATGTCGCCTAATTATCTTGATCTGACGTCATCGTAGTAAATGAGACTAGGTGGGCTATGGAATTTCTATGGGATACTGTTCAGCGTTTTCTGCTGAACGTCGAGAAGACAATGTATGCGATGGGTGATCCCAATCATCGTATCTATTTTGTTTATCTGATTTCCTCGGTCCTGATTGCTTTCCTGATCTACAAGAGTGCAAAGGCGAAACTGGTTTCCGATGAAACGACATTCCTGCGCTTTTTGTTTCCCAAAAAGGTCTGGAGCCATCCATCAGCGTGGCTCGATCTGCGGTATTTTTTCTTTCACAGCTTCTTTGGAAAATTTCTGATTGCGGGCTTTTATGTGGCCGTGCTGGTGACCTCGTTCCGTTGGGCCTCGGGTGGCATCGCCATAACTGAGGCCGCAGAGATGAGTACGCTATCAACTGGCGCAAGTATCGCGCTGTCGATCGGGTTCATG
>CAYGMX010000377.1:0-3412 GCA_964351055.1 uncultured Loktanella sp.
GGCGCGCGTGCGCGCACACCAACGGCTGCGCCCCGGCCAAGCCATTGCCGCCAGTCCGCTGGAGACAAACTGAGGGATTTTATCCGCTTCTCTACCGAGCGGCCCGTTGCCGTGATCGCGGCGGTCCTGATGGCCGTCCTTTTTGGGGCGCTGGCGCTCACGCAGATCCCCATTCAACTGGCGCCCGATGTGCGCAAGCCGATTGTCGTGATCGAAACAAGCTGGCCCGGTGCCGCCCCTTCCGAGATCGAGCGCGAGATCGTCAACCCGCAGGAAGAAACCCTGCGTGGCCTTGACGGACTCGAGATCATGACTTCGCAGTCGCGCACGGGGCAGGCATCTGTCACGCTGGAATTTGCCATCGGCACAGATATGAGCCAGTCGCTCTTGCTGGTGTCCAACCGACTGGACCGTGTCGGCAGCTATCCTGCCGAAGCGAACGAACCGACACTGAACACATCCGGTGCCGATGACAGCCCGATCGCATGGGTGTTGATCACCGCGCAAGAGGGCAACAGCCGCCCGATCCCGACCTATGGCGATTTCCTCGAGGATATCGTGAAAGATCGGGTCGAGCGTATCCCCGGCGTGGCGGCGGTCAATGTTTTTGGTGGTGTCACGCGCGAATTGCAGGTTGTGGTCGATCCGCAGCGCCTGTCGCGCTTCGGACTGACCGTGCCGGAGGTGGTCCAAAAGCTGCGGGCCGAGAATATCTCGATCTCGGCGGGGGATGTGGACGAGGGCAAGCGCCGTTATGTGGTGCGCACCGAAAGCAACCTCAACACCGAAGACGCGATCCGCAATGTCGTTTTGCGCTCTGATGCGTCCAATGGCGGGACGGGGCGGGTGCGGGTAAGCGATGTGGCCGATGTCGGCTTTGCCTATAAAGAATCCACCGCGCGTCTTCGTTTCGAAGGCGCCCCCGGTCTGGCCTTCAATGTGGTCCGCGAGGCAGGGGCCAATGTCATCACGGTCATGGAAGAACTGCGCCTTGTGCTGGCTGAATTGCAGGCCGGTCCGGTAGCGGCCCAAGGGCTGAACATGCAGCAGATCTATGACGAAACCATTTATATCGAAGGCGCTATCGATCTGGTCACACAAAACATCTATATCGGCGGCGCGCTTGCGGCACTGATCCTGATGCTGTTCCTGCGTTCGCCGCGGGCGGTGGTGATCGTGTCGCTGTCGATCCCTGTATCTATCGTTGCGACCTTTGTGGTGATGGCCGCCACGGGACGCACGCTCAATGTGATTTCACTGGCGGGCATTGCCTTTGCGGTGGGCATGATCGTGGATGCCGCTATCGTCGTCTTGGAAAATATCTACCGCCTGCGCGAGGCCGGACACTCGCGGCGCGAGGCGGCCTATCTGGGGGCCAAACAGGTCTGGGGCGCGATCCTTGTGTCGGCCCTGACCACGGTGCTGGTTTTTGTGCCCATTCTGGTCATGCAACTGGAAGCGGGGCAATTGTTCCGTGATATCGCCGTGGCAATCTCAGTATCCGTGCTCCTGTCGCTGGTGGTTGCGGTCACGGTGATCCCCGCATTGGCCAGCCGACTGTTGCGCAAGGACGACCAGAAACCGATGCGGATTTGGGGGCTGGACCATCTGGCTTCGGGGTTCCGCGCCGCTGTGATGGCCTATGTGCGCATGACCGTGCGGTTCCGGACCATCGGTATCCTGATGGTTGCCGTAATCGCGGGCGGCGCTGCGGTGGCAAGCTGGACCTTCCTGCCGCGTCTGGAATACCTGCCCGAAGGCAACCGCAACCTTGTGTTCGGGCTGATCATTCCGCCGCCGGGCTATAACCTTGGAACGACAGAAACCATCGCGCAGCGGATCGAAGCCGTGGCCGAGCCCTTGTGGGAAGCCGCCCCCGCCATGGCAACCGAGGACGGTACACCGACAATCGACAGTTTCTTTTTCGTCGCAACTCCGGGTAACTCCTTTGTCGGGGCGGCAGCCGTTGATAACCAGCGCGCCGGTGATCTGATCCCCGTTCTGAGCGGGCCGATCTTTGCCGAACCCGGCACCTTTGGCTTCATGACCCAGCCCTCGCTTTTCGGGCGTGGGGTCGGGGGCGGTCGCGCGATTGAATTGAATATCTCCGGTCAGGATCTGGATGATATCCTAGGTGTCGCAGGGCGCGCTGCGGGCCTTGTGTCGCAGATTTTGCCCCGTGCCGAGGGGCACCAGTTCCGCCCTATTCCGGGGCTGGAGCTTGGCGCACCAGAGGTGCGCCTGATCCCCGACAGATTACGCCTTGCGGATGCGGGGCTGGACAGTTCCGGCCTTGCCGCCACGGTTGACGCCTTCAACGACGGGCTGCGCGTGGCAGAAGTGACGGTGGGTTCAGAGCGGGTTGATCTGGTGTTGAAAGGTGATCCGGCGATCAGAGAGGCCGCGCGCACGCAGGATGTGGGCAATTATCCGGTTGTGACCCCGAGTGGCCAGATCGTGCCTGTGTCGGCGCTGGCAGATGTTATGCTGACTGCCGGACCCACGGAAATCCGGCACCGTGAAAGGCTGCGCACTGTGACGCTCGAAGTCCGTCCAGCCGATAACCTGCCGCTGGAAGAAGCGGTGGAATTGCTGGAGCGCGAGGTTGTCGCCGTATTGCAAGAGCAGGGAATCCCGCAGGATATCCGGCTTGATGTATCCGGCACGGCGGACCAGCTTAGCCAGACATGGGCGGCGATCCAGATCAATCTGGTGGTTGCTCTGGTCATCGTCTTTCTTGTCATGGCTGTCTTGTTCGAAAGCTTTGTCTTGCCACTGGTCATCATGATTGCCGTGCCGGTGGCTGCCGCTGGTGGCGTGGGCGGTCTGGCATTTATGAACATGTTCCAGACCCAGCCTTTGGATATGCTGACGCTCTTGGGTTTCGTCATTCTGGTAGGGATTGTGGTGAACAACGCGATTCTGATCGTGCACCAGACCCTGTTCCATCTGCGCGAGGAGGGTATGGAACCGATTGCGGCCATCGAGGAAGCCACGCGCAACCGGATCCGCCCGATCTTTATGTCGACACTGACCAGCGTCATGGGAATGCTGCCCCTGGTGATCTTTCCGGGCGAAGGGTCGGAACTTTATCGCGGGCTAGGTGCTGTGGTTGTCGGTGGGCTGTCGATGTCGGCTTTCCTAACCTTGCTGACGGTGCCGCCACTGCTGCGGCTTTGTATCCGTAAGCCAGAGCCGGACACGGACGCCAGATTAGTGGCGTCTCCAGCAGAGTAGCGGGCAGAAAAGCGGAGCGCGCAATCACTTATTTGCGAACTATTCTCATTCCAGTTTACACCTGCGAATAATTCTCATAAGCAAGTTCAAGACTGACTCGCCATCTATGAAAGGACACTCGCGCGATGATGAAACTGCTTGTTCTGGGTGCTTTCTGCACCGCCGCCTTATCGAC
>CAYGMX010000378.1:0-3402 GCA_964351055.1 uncultured Loktanella sp.
CGCCTCCCAGAAGGCGCGGCCTTGGCCTGCGGGGACAGCAATTTCGTAGGACAGTTCACCCGAAAACGAAATCCGGAACACCCGCGCGTCAAAATCACCGATTTTGCCTTGCGCCCATTGCATGAAGGGCAGCGCCTCGGCTGATACATCCATGCCACCCATCTTGCGCAACAGTTTGCGGGCCTTGGGGCCAACAACGGCGATCTGGGCATATTGTTCGGTCACATTGGCGACAAACACTTTCCAGTCCCACCATTCGCATTGCAGCCAGTCTTCCATATGGGCGTGAATACGTTCCGCCCCGCCTGTGGTCGTGTGGCACAGCCAGGTATCCTCCGCCATGCGCACCACAACACCGTCATCCATCAGGAACCCGTTTTCGGTACACATCAGCCCGTAACGGCATTTGCCCACGGGCAGCGTGGACATCAGATTGGTATACATCATGTCAAGGAACTTGCCCGCGTCCGGCCCTTTGACGACCAGCTTGCCAAGGGTCGAGGCGTCAAGCAGCCCAAGATTTTCGCGAGTGTTCGTGACCTCGCGATTGACCGCATCATGCACGCTTTCGCCCGCGCGCAGATAGGCATAGGGCCTGCGCCACTGGCCTACGGGTTCGTTATCGGCACCGTTGGCATTGGACCAATCCGACACCGGCGTCTTGCGGATCGGTTGGAACAATTCATCGCGCGCGACGCCGGCGATGGAGGCCATCGAGATCGGCGTATAGGGCGGGCGGAACGTTGTGGTGCCGACATTGGGGATATCCGCATTCAGGGACTGCGACAGAATCGCCAGACCGTTGATATTGCTCAGCTTCCCCTGATCCGTGGCCATGCCCAGCGTGGTATAGCGCTTGGTATGTTCCACACTTTCGAACCCTTCTTGTGCGGCCAGTTGCACATCCGAGACTTTCACATCGTTCTGGAAATCCAGCCAAGCCTTGCTGCGCAGCGCATGGGTGGCCCCTTGCGGCATCAACCACACAGGCGAAATCGGCCCTTCGGCGGCATCATGACCCATCGGCGCCTGCCCGCCGCGCTTGCTGTGCCCTGTCGCTTTCGCTGCGGCGCGGCCTGCGGCCCAGCCATCACTGACCACCTCTGCGGTATAAAGATGGCCATTGGCAGTGCCCGCAGTCGCCACAAAGGACTGGCCGTCATGGCTTGTCGGGGCGCGTTCGGGGTCGGGGCGGAACATCGCCTGTTCGGCGTCCCAGTTCAGCTTGCCCCCGCAATGGGACCATAGATGCACGACCGGAGACCACCCCCCCGACATCGCCACACAATCACAGTCGATTTCTTCCTGCACAGCGCCTTCACCAGCCTGCGCGCAAAGCGCGACACCAGTGACACGCTTGCCGCCTTTGACCTTGGCGATTCCCTTGCCCAGTGCGATGCGAATACCCAGAGCGCGGGCTTGGTCGATCAACTCGCCCTCGACCTCGGTGCGGGCATCGACGATCACGGGGATATCAAGGCCCGCCTGTTTGAGGATGATCGCGGTGCGGTAGGCGTCGTCGTTATTGGTCACAACCACGGTGCGGTCACCCAAGGACACCCCGAAATTCACGACATAGTCGCGCACAGCAGAGGCCAGCAGCACACCGGGCAGATCATTGGCGGCAAAGGACAGGGGCCGCTCGATCGCACCAGTCGCGGTCACGATCTGTTTGGCACGGATGCGCCACAGACGGTGGCGCGGGCCATCACTGTCAGGGGCATGGTCGGTCAGCCTTTCATAGGCCAGCGCATAACCGTGATCATAGACACCGGCGCCCATGCACCGCAGGCGCATGTCAACATTCTGCATTTTATCAATGGCTTGGACGGTGGATTTGATCCATTCCGACGCCGGAACGCCATCGACTTGCGGTGTATCGACAGCCGCACGGCCGCCCCAATCAGCCGTCTGCTCTACCAGCAGCACGCGCGCCCCACGCTCGCCTGCCGCATGGGCCGCGGCAAGGCCCGCAATCCCCCCGCCAACAACCAGCACATCGACGTGGCAGTTAAAATGCTCATAGCTGTCCTGATCGCGGTCTTTGGGCGCCTTGCCCAGACCTGCGGACTGCCGGATCACAGGTTCATAGACGTGCTTCCAAAAGGCCTGCGGATACATGAACATCTTGTAGTAGAACCCAGCAGGCAGGAACCGCGACAGATAGGTGTTGATCGCGCCCACGTCGAATTCAAGGCTGGGCCAGTGGTTCTGCGATGTGGCGGTCAGACCGTCGAACAATTCGGTCGTCGTGATCCGCTGGTTTGGCTCGAAGGTCGCGCCCTTGCCCAGATTGACAAGACCGTTAGGTTCCTCCGCGCCAGACGCAACCACCCCGCGCGGACGGTGGTATTTGAAGGACCGGCCAACCAGCATCTGGTCATTGGCCAGCAAAGCTGAGGCAAGCGTGTCCCCCTCGAACCCACGCAGATGCTTGCCGTTAAATGTAAAGGACACGGCCTTGTCTTTGTTGATCAGACGGCCTTGGTGCGCCAGACGGGTGCTCATTTGAATATTCCCCATGACCAACCGGGACGCTTGCCCGATATCTTGTCTTTGATGTCTTGTGGCGGTTCGTGCGTCTGGGCTGGATAGGTCCCGAAAACCTCAAGCGTATTTGTGCAGCGCGCCGCAAGGAACAACTTGCCGCAGCCATAGACATGGCGCCAGCGTTCCAAATGAACGCCTTTGGGGTTTTCGCGCATAAAAAGGTAGTCTTCAAAATCCGCATCCGAAGCCCCCGGCCCTTCGCGCTTGAGATGGGCCTGACCGCCAGCGTGCAGATCGGTTTCGTCGGCATCAACGCCGCAATAGGGACAATGGAGGATCAGCATGAAGAGGCCTCGATCTGGGGAGTTTGCACAGCAGACAAAAACGCACCAAAGGCGGACGCAAGGCTGCGCCCGCCTCTGGCGGTTGTAAGGTGAGTGGGGTGGTTTTTATTCGCCTTCAGCCGGGGCAGCTGGTGCGATCGGTGATGTGTCCTGCACGGCCGGTGCGCCTTCGTCAGTGGTACCGATGCTGGCGGGATCAACCGGCACCGTCCCTGTTCCGGTCCCGAAGAGCGCATAGAGCAGGACAAGAACCGCAACGCTCCCTGCCAAGACAACTCCAAGGGTGCCTGCGCCTGTGGATTTGGTTTGGGTGTAATCATCCATGATGCGTCCTCCTTTTCAGACAGCGCCATTAGACTGAACCTGCCAAAAAAAGGAACATGAGCGGAAATCCCCGCCGGAAATCGGCAATCTGCAGCCATTTCCGCCGATGCGCATAGGCTATCGCATGCCGGAATAGCATTCTGCCGCGGGCGGGATAGAGTGGCGGCATGGAACTCTTGCTGATCATCATCGGGGGCGTGTTGAGCGCGGCTATCATCTTCATGATTGTCGACCGCGTCCGCAA
>CAYGMX010000379.1:0-3400 GCA_964351055.1 uncultured Loktanella sp.
CCCCGCCCCCCGTCGCCCCCCGGCCCGCGACCCCGCGTGCCGTGTCACCAATCCCCGATCACGGGCTGGGCCGCGCCATCAATGACCGCTTGCGCAGGGCTGCTGCCCCCCGCTGAACATCTAGAATTAGTTTGGCGCGTTCTGCTGTTCGATATAGCCGCGCAATTCTTCGGCCTCGCGCCGCGCTTCGCGCAGGCCGTCCATGGCGGCGCGCAGTTCAGCCTCTGTCTGGCTTAACTGGTTGGTGATCTCGGCTTCGCGTTGTTGCAGGTAGGTGATGGCCTGATCGCGGGTTTCTTCGGCCTCGTGCAGCGCTTGTGCCATCTTGTCCAATTCCCCGATTTCCGCCTTGGTCACGCGGGTAAAGCGGTTCACAAGCCAGCTTGCAAACCAGCCCAGCGTGAAGGCCACAAAAAGGATGATGGCCGTAGCGATGATGAATTCGGTTCTGTTCATGGGCCTGTTCTATTCGTTTTCTGCCGAGGGTACAGCATCTTGCGCGTCTGTGTCGTCAACTTGCGCTTCTGTGTCGTCGATGGGCGCTTCAACCGCGCCTTCTGCTGCCAGTGCGTCGAGCCCCGATGTGGTTTCGGGTGTCTGCTCGGGCAGGATCAGGCTGAATTCGATCCGCCGGTTTGCTTCGCGCCCGTCTTCGGTCTCGTTGGATGCGATCGGGTTTTCCTCGCCAAAGCCGATCGCCTCGAAGGTTGAAACCGGCACCCGCCGCGCGCGCAAGGCTGTCAGAACCGCATCTGCCCGCTCTTGCGACAGTTGCTGGTTCATTTCTTCACGCCCCTGACTGTCTGTAAAGCCGGAGACCCGCACCGGCAGGTCGCCGCACTCTTTGAGGATTGCCGCAATGTCGTCAACGACCGGTTGGGTCGCCGCAGTCAGGTCTGCTGAGCCGGGATCGAAGGTGATCTTGCGCCCTTCGGTTGCCGCGATGATTTGCGACATGCAGGTCTCGGGTGTCGGGCGGCTTGCCACGGGGTCGAGTTCTTCCACATACGTCACGTCGATTTCAAATTCTGCCGCTTGCCCCAGTTTTTCGATCAGCAGCCGCGAAATGGCAGCACTTGCGTTTTCGTTGCCGGTATTGCCGCTGACCATCACCAGATCGGGTTCGACGATCACAGCCCCGTTCGACAGTTCCGACAGAACCTCGATTCCCGCCAGAATACGCACCGACCAGCCTGCGGGCAGCCCTTCGGTGATGCGTGTGCCCATTGTGACCTGCCGCTGGCTGAACCGTGCATTCGCAAAGCTCTCTGCAAGGGTGTTGGTGACGTCATCAGGGATGCGTCCGCGCAGTTGCACGGTCCCTTCGGGGCTGAGTGTCGCGGTAAACTGTGGCACCTCTTCCCCTGTATCGGTTGGCACTTCAGGAAGTTCCGCTGCAAGCGCGAATACATCGGGCAGGGCGTTCTCGAGCCGCCCCACAATATTGTCGAATGTCGCCTGCCCGGTCCCCGGAGGTGCCACGAGTGTGATGTCGGTATCGGCGATCGTCACGGTGCCGCCGCCCATATTGCCCACAGCGGCGATGGCAAGCGCCACGGCTTCGCCCCATGTCACCGAGGGTGCGCCAAGTGCGAGAATGCAGTTTGCCCGCTCTTGGAATCCGGCCTCTGAGGCTGCCATCAGGATCGCGCTGACCGCTTCGGCGGTATCGGCGGTGCAGGCATCGAACCGTGCGCCGTCTTCATCCAGAATAAACCGGGTCGTGAAGGGGGAAATCACCGGACGCGGCGCGCTGATGCTGACCGCCAGGCGCACCCCTTCGGGTGTGTTGCGTGCAAGGGCTGTTTCCAGTCGCCGCTTTTCATCGGGGCTGTCAGAGATCGCGTTGACCGTCACCCGTTCGGCGTTCACCGAGATTTTCGATTTGTTCAGCAGGGCCAGCGCCCGCAGCGCATAGTTCAGCGCCGCCCGCCATGTGGGTGGTGTCGGGTAATCGCCCACTTCCAGCAGGTCCGTGACCGGTTGTCCGTCCGCGATATCGGCAATGCGCTGGGCCAGCGCCTCGCGGTCTGTTGTTGCGGGGATCAGCCCGATCAAAGAGACCCCTGAATCGTTACGCAGGATCTCGATAGCGAATTCCGGCGGCGCGATCCTTGCCGAATCGGTGACGGTCAGGTTGTCGATGACGCGGCTTGCATCAACCATGCTTCCCGCTGCCGATATCGCGCGGAACCGCACTGCCTCGGTCGGGGCGTCCCCTTCGAGAATGACCTGAAGCCCGTCACCAAGTACCGAAGCCCATTCATATCCTTGATCTAAAAGTGTTTCCTGTACCGCCATAACCGAGCGTTCCTCGACGATCGCAACCGTGGATCGTGCGGCTGTGACAGAGAGGACTCCGGCAAGCGCGAAGACGATCAAACGGGTGAAAAGAGCTGACAGTCGCATGGGGTTCCGGGTGATAGAGGTGGCACCTGCATAGGGTGACACGCGGCGGTGTTCAATCACACCAAAAGGGCGATGGCGAAAAATGGCAGGGGGATCAGCCCCGCGTTCCGGTTAGACCGGAAAATCCGCAACAACCCGTCGCTGTCATCGGGATCGAATTTGGTCAGTTGCCACGTCAGATGCCACCCCAGCGCCCAAGGTCCGCCAATGGCGATCACCAGTGACAGCATGGAGCGTTCATAGGTTGCCAGCACCACGGCCAGCCCGAACAGGATGATCGTGAGCGTCAGGAACAGCCGCAACCACCTGCGGCTGTCGTCGCCGAACAGACGCGCGGTCGATTTCACACCGATCAGTGCGTCATCCTCGGTATCCTGATGCGCATAGATCGTGTCGTAAAAGAGGGTCCATGCGATCCCTGCCATATAAAGTACGATGGGCACAGGTCCGATGCTGTTGGTATGCGCCGCCCACGCCAGCAAAGCCCCCCAGTTGAAAGCCAGTCCCAGAAAGACTTGCGGCCACCACGTGAACCGCTTGGCAAACGGATAGATCGCCACAGGCAACAGCGCCACGATCCCTAGAATAATCGCGGTCGGATAAAAGCTGAGCAGGATGAAGAAGGCCAGCAGCGCTTGCGCCACCATCCAGACCAGCGCGCCTTTGACGCTGACCTGACCTGAAGGGATTGGCCGCGACCGTGTCCGCGCGACCGATCCGTCAAAGTCACGGTCGGTGATGTCGTTCCATGTGCAGCCCGCCCCCCGCATCAGGAAGGCCCCGATCCCGCAGCCGGCGATTGTCCAAAGATCGTGGGCGCCATAGCTGTCTGTCGCCAGCACAGCCAGGGACAGCCCCCAGAGGCAGGGCACATAAAGCAGCCATGTTCCGATTGGCCTGTCCGCCCGTGCCAGCCGCAAATAGGGCCGGCTTGCCCGCGGTGCGAACCGGTCTACCCAATTGTCCTTCACAGCGTCTGCAACAGTTCCGT
>CAYGMX010000380.1:0-3390 GCA_964351055.1 uncultured Loktanella sp.
TCATAGGCCAGCAGACCAAGGGCAACGGTCAACAGTCCGGTCCCCGTCAGGGCCACAACCTGTGCGGCAAAAAGCCGGCCAAAGACGGGATGAAACACAAGCTGCCACATAGCGCGAGGCTAGTGGTTCATCCGCCCAGATGCAATTCACGGCTTTTCATGCGCAGGGGCGCGTGGTAGGGCGCAGCCATCCATTCAACGGGGTTTCCCCGCAGCATATGTAAGAGGCTCAACATGGCGATACAGCGTACTTTTTCCATCATCAAACCCGACGCGACCAAGCGCAACCTGACAGGCGCAATCGTCGCCAAATTCGAAGAGGCGGGCCTGCGTATCGTGGCCTCCAAGCGGATCCAGCTGACACTGGCACAGGCCCAGCAGTTCTATGGCGTGCACAAGGAACGTCCCTTCTTTGGCGAGCTTTGCGAATTCATGATTTCCGAGCCGATTGTCGTGCAGGTGCTGGAAGGCGAAGACGCGATTGCAAAGAACCGCGAAGTCATGGCTGCTTCCAACCCCGCAGATGCAGCCCCGGGCACAATCCGCAAGGAATTCGCGCTGTCCATCGCCGAAAACTCGGTCCACGGGTCCGACGCGCCGGAAACGGCTGCGGAAGAAATCGCCTTCTTCTTCTCCGGTCTGGAACTGGTCGGGTAAGCCACTGGTCAGTCGGGGTTAACCCCGACCTACATTTGAAATGAGCCGTCCGCGCCAGAGTTGGTGCGGGCGGCTTTTTTACGTCGATCAGTAATTCTTGCACACGATCACGGGATTTCTTTCTGGAGATGAGCGTGTCTTAAGTCTTTCTTCGCAGGTTTATCTTATCAGAAAGCTGTGCGTTGAACGCAGATTTCTGTAATGGCAAAAGGTGTCCTTTATTCATGCGAACAGCAATTCTGGCAGGGGCGGCTTTTGCTTTGGCGGGCTGTCTGGGGGGTGGCGCCGATCAGCCACAGGGCGAAGTGGCCACGCAGTTGAGTTTTGAACAACTGATGGATTTGACGGATGTGATTGTTGATATCGAACAATCATTGCCGACCGATCCGGATCACGGGGATACGATCGGCACGACGGCGGCCGATGTCGTTGGGATGGGGACAGTCAACTATGCAGGTGTGACCATCTATGGAGAGCTTGACGATGGTACCGATGGTTTCGACGCGTCTTACCTCTCGTTTGGAGAGTTGAACCTTGCAGTCGATTTCGATGATGGCGCGATTGATGGGGCGGCCACAAACTTTTACGAAGTATCCAATCTTGATGAGTACAACGCCTCTTTTGCTGCGGGCAACACGGAAGACGTGACACTTGCCAGCGGGGGCGCGATTGCAGGGACGTTGACTTGGGAAGCAACATTTCAAGAGTCATTTGGAACGTTGATCACGCGCGACGATGGTAACCGACTGACCGGCACGCTGACAAAGCTGGACGGATCCATGGTGACTGTCGATATGCCCATCTATGCAGCGTTTATGGGGCCAAATGCAGAGGTTCTCTTTGGCTCGAACGACCGCCTGGTCGGCTTTGATGGCGTGGGTGATACGGAGTTCACATATCAAGTTGTCCAAATTGCCGCCTTGCCTGTTGCTGCATCCCGCTAGCTGTCGGGTTGTTCGGGGTGAACCCCGACCTACGGGTTTTGAGATTGACCGTCCGTCCTGTCGTGGCGCGGGCGAAGGTGCGCTACAGTGGGATGCCAGACTTGAAGAAGACTTCTTTTTCATCGGGGTTGAAGATGAATCCCAAGGATTGCGCACTGTTGAGGATGGCAGCCGTATGACCGGAACGCTGACCAAGCTGGACGGAACCTTTGCAAATGTTGATGTCCCGATTTTCGCAGCGTTCACTGGGCCAAATGCGGAAATCCTATCGGGCACCAATGATCTTGTAAGCTACGATAACGAGCGTGACCCGACACGCTATCAAGACGTTTTGGTCTACGCTACGCCAATTCCTGGAGAAAACTGACTAGGTCTGCCCATTTTGGCCCGAGACAGGGAATTCTGTGAGCCGTTTTGCGCGGGACCGGTTTCAAATGATAGGCTGCGCAATATGCGTGGCCTATTGGGTTTAGAGTATGTGATATGATACGACTCACCTATCTTTTGGTTTCAACAACCCCGATCTGGTTCAGGAACCGTTCCAGATCTGATCGCCCTTCGTCGAAACTGCCTGCTTTGATTTTGTCGAACTGGCGGCGGAGCGCTTTTTTCTCTTCGCCCTTGCAGTCGTTCCATGGGCGTCCTTGCAACGCCATATGCAGCACGTAATAGCCGATGAAATGGGGTTTTGAACCACCTTCCAGCATCTTTGCATAGGCCGCATCGGCCCCCAAGGCGCGCAGGTCTTCGGCTGTGGTGATGCCCACAGATTGCAGGGCCGTCGCAAAGGCCGGCCCGATGTTTTTGATGGAAGTCAATTCTGCCATGGCGCGAGTTTATCGCGGCCAAGAAAAAAGGCCAGTGAGGTCTGGGGCGGATCGGGGAGGACGATCCAGTGACAGCGGCCTCACCGGCCTGAAGACACGTGCCTAGATACTGGCAAAGTCCGTATAAAGCGGCGCACCGGGCGCGGCCTGCATCTGCTGCGGCGGTGTTGCGCCTTGCATTTGCTGGGTTGTGTCCAGCGTTTGCTGGCTTTGGGCTGGGGCCTGATAGTTTGCACCGTGTTGTGGTGCGGGGGTGTTTGCAGCGGCCATTTTGTTGGTCCTTTAGCTTGCTCGTGAATTAACTTTACGCATCTTACCCCCGTTCTGACTACATGGCTGTGTCTTCAACAGGGTTGTGACGTGACATATTTGTGACCAATGGTCAGGGTTTTAGGGTTTTCCGCGCCTTGGAGCCGCACCGCCACCCTTGCCTAAGCTCTTGCGCGGCTTGGCTTTTCCGCCCGGCGGGACGAACCGCTTGGACGTATCTTTGGCGTTGCCCGCAGGCTTGCCAGCGGGTTTGTGGCGGCCGGGCTTGCGGGGTTTTGTGTCAGCATTGAAACGTGGTTTACCTTTTCCGGCGGGTTTTGACCCATCGGATTTGGCCTTGTAGGGCGGCTTGCTGCGTTTTTCGACAAGTGCATCGCCGTGATCGCGGCGTTCCGGCTTGTGGCGCGGTTTGCGGGCCTTGTAGTCATCGGCAGCGCCCGGAATGGGCTGGATTGCAGCCACATGATCCTGCTGGGACGGTGGCGGCGGGGCCATATCGCGCGGTGCATGCCGCTTGGGTTTGTCGGCATAGTCGCGCTTGGGTTTGTCGCCGAAATCACGCTTGGGTTTGTCCCCATAATCGCGCTTTGGCTTGTCGCCCGCGTCGCGTTTGGGCTTGTCGGCATAGTCGTTCTTGGTTTTGCGCGGGCCACGCTCGCCCAGTTGGGGCGGGCCATCGAGGGCGGTCAGCGT
>CAYGMX010000381.1:0-3385 GCA_964351055.1 uncultured Loktanella sp.
GACGTCGCCCACGTTCGGTTCGATCGTGCAGAACGGGAAATTCGCGGCCTGCGCGGCAGCCGTTCTGGTCAATGCATTAAACAAGGTCGATTTGCCGACATTCGGCAAACCCACGATACCCATCTTGAAACCCATAGCGGCACTCCTTTGATCCTTGCCGCGCTTCTAGGGGCGGAACGCAACTGGTGCAAGCGACACGAAGGCCGCCACTCGGCCATTGATTTTCAGTGCCGCATCAAGCACACCGTGCCAAGTTTAAAGTCCGGGGACGAAGATGAGCAGAATCGACGCAAAATTCGCGCAGTTGCGCGCCGACGGCAAGAAGGCCTTTGTCGCCTATGTCATGGCGGGCGATCCGGATTATGACACCGGCCTTGAGATCGTCAAAGGCCTGCCTGCCGCAGGTGTCGATATCATCGAACTGGGCATGCCCTTCACCGACCCGATGGCCGATGGTGCGACGATCCAGCTTGCCGGACAGCGCGCGCTGGAAGGCGGACAGAACCTTGAAAAGACGCTCCAGTATGCCCGCGAGTTGCGCAAGTCGGACGATACGACCCCGATTGTGATGATGGGCTATTACAACCCGATCTATTCGCGCGGAGTCGATACATTTCTGGCCGATGCCGTGGCCGCCGGCATTGACGGGTTGATCATCGTTGACCTGCCACCCGAAGAAGACGACGAACTGTGCATTCCCGCCCAGAAGATGGGGATCAACTTTATCCGGCTGGCCACGCCGACGACCGATGCAAAGCGTCTGCCCAAAGTGCTCGAGAACACATCGGGCTTTGTCTATTACGTTTCGGTTACAGGCATCACCGGCACAGCCGAGGCGCAGGCGGGCGATGTGGCCCCCGAGGTTGCGCGGATCAAGTCGCAGACCGACTTGCCCGTGATCGTGGGGTTCGGGATCAAGACACCGGATGCGGCAGAGGCGATTGCCAGTATCGCCGATGGTGCGGTGGTCGGTTCGGCCATCGTTGAAAGGATCGGCAAGGGCCAGTCCGTTGACGAGGTGCTGGGTTTTGTGAAATCTCTTGCTGACGGGACACACCGCGCCTGACATGGTTTGCTGATCACAGGGTCTGACAATGTACGTTCCCCCGCATTTTCTCGAAATCAACACCGACGAAATCAAGGCCATCACCCAAGCTGCACCTTTGGCCTGCATCGTGGCCCAGACCAAAGAAGGGCTGATTGCCAACCATATTCCCCTGCTCTCCGCTCCTGATGGCAGGCTGATTGGCCATGTCGCGGCAGCCAACGACATGCACAGGCTGATCGCGGACGGCGACGAAGTGCTGACCATCTTCCGCGGGGCAGATGCCTATGTGTCACCCAATTACTATCCGTCCAAGGCAGAGCATCACCGCCATGTGCCGACATGGAACTATCAGGTGGTGCATGTCTATGGGACAATCAGATTTCAGCACGATGATCACACCAAGCGCGCCGCGGTCGCGCTTTTGACCCGCGACCACGAAAGGCGGGTCAATGGCCCCAATGCCTGGAAAATGGCAGATGCGCCAAAGGACTACATGCTGCAAATGCTCGACGCGATTGTTGCGTTTCACATCAACGTCACAAGGATTCTGGCCAAATCGAAGCTGAGCCAGAACCGTGAAGGTCGTGACTATAAGGGGGCAATTGCAGGCCTTCAGGCCGCCGGGCATGACGCGATTGCCATGGAGATGGAAAACCGGCTGCCGAAACCCCGTTAGCGATTGCCACTTTCAAACTATATTGCGCCAAACCCGTTGCATTGGTAACAAGACTTAACCAATTCAAGGAAAATCGCCATGCCGGTCATTACCACGATTGCGGACCTCAAGCGCCTGCACAAGCGCCGCACGCCCAAGATGTTTTATGACTACGCCGAAAGCGGGAGCTGGACCGAACAGACATTCCGCGAGAACACCTCTGACTTTGACCAGATCAGGCTACGTCAGCGGATCGCAGTGGATATGACCAACCGCACCACGGCCAGCCAGATGATCGGGCAGGATGTGGCCATGCCGGTGGCGCTTGCCCCTGTTGGCCTGACGGGCATGCAATGCGCAGATGGCGAGATAAAGGCGGCCAAGGCAGCCGAAAAATTCGGCGTGCCCTTTACTCTCTCCACCATGTCGATCTGTTCCATCGAAGATGTGGCGGCAAATACCGATAAACCCTTCTGGTTTCAGGTCTACACACTGAAAGACGATGAATTCATGCAGCGCCTTTTCGACCGCGCGCGCGCGGCGGGCTGTTCGGCGATTGTGATCACACTTGATCTGCAAATCATGGGCCAGCGGCACAAGGACCTCAAGAACGGCCTGTCCGCCCCGCCCAAGCTGACGATTGCCAGCATGGCGGACCTTGCTACCAAATGGCCATGGGGCATTGGGATGCTGCAAACCAAGCGGCGGTTCTTCGGCAATATCATCGGGCATGCACAAGGCGTGTCTGATCCGTCATCGCTTGGGTCATGGATTGCAGAGGCCTTTGACCATGCGCTGGATTGGGACCGTGTCGCGCAACTGATGAAGATGTGGGGCGGCAAAGTGATCCTGAAAGGGATTCTGGATGCCGACGATGCCCGCAAAGCCGTAGAACTGGGCGCCGATGCGATCGTCGTGTCCAACCACGGCGGGCGGCAGTTGGATGGGGCGCTTTCGTCGATCCGGATGTTGCCTGCGATCATGGATGCGGTGGGCGACAAGGTCGAAGTGCATTTGGACAGCGGAATCCGCTCTGGTCAGGACGTGCTCAAGGCGCTCGCGATGGGGGCAAAGGGCACCTATATCGGACGCGCCTTTGTGAACGGTCTGGGCGCGATGGGCGAAAAAGGCGTGACCAAGGCGCTCGAGGTGATCCACAAGGAACTGGACGTAACGATGGCCCTTTGCGGGCGGCGCGATGTCAAGACGCTCGACCGTGATATCCTGCTGGTGCCAGAGGATTTCGAGGGGCGCTGGGCCAAATAAACTATCGTCGGTTCCGCACCAAAGCCCGTGATTGGGACCCATTGTAAACGATGTAGCGTCAAACAGCGGGCGAATCCTTGGCGGCGCGCCGTATTTACGGCAGAATCATTGACCTTCAGCACAGACTGGGCGAATGTCGGTTGCGCTTGGGATGGTGGGCCGCAGGTAGCAAGTAACGAGTGTTAACACGTAAGGACGTTTTCCCCATGACAATGCGGACAGTATTTTTCGCGGCCGCGCTGGCCCTTTCTTCAACGACGGCAACTGCTGGCGGACTAGCCAACCAAATCGTTGAAAGCACACCACCCTCCGACGAAATCGCGGCTGCCGGTCCGTCGATAAACCCGGGCTTTATTGTATTGGCCCTGATTGTCGCTGTGCTGGTTGTCGCCGGATCAAGCGATAGTGGCGGCGGC
>CAYGMX010000382.1:0-3380 GCA_964351055.1 uncultured Loktanella sp.
GGTTTTGGGTGAGGTCGATGGCGGCTTTGCGGTCATGAATGAATGGCTTTATGCCACGCGGATCACCGTGGCGACAATGGCGGTGGGCCGCGCGCGGCGCTGCTTTGATATGGCGCTGTCCTATGCCGCCCAACGCGAACAGTTCGGCCAGCCGATTGGCAAGTTTCAGGGCGTCGGATTCCAGATCGCCGATATGATCACCGAGATCGACGCCGCCGATTGGCTGACGCTTGCCTCGGCCTGGCGTCTGGATCAAGGACTGCCCGCCAATCGCGAGATCGCCTCGGCCAAGCTCTATGCCTCTGAAATGCTCGCGCGGGTCACCGATGCGACCCTGCAAATCTATGGTGGCATGGGCCTGATGGACGATTTCCCGATTGAGCGTTTCTGGCGTGATGCGCGGGTGGAACGCATCTGGGACGGGACCAGCGAAATCCAGCGCCACATCATCAGCCGCGATCTGCTCAGGCCGCTTGGAGCCTGAGCGCGCTCTATTCAGGGGTCTTGTGAAGGGCCTGAATTGCCCCGAACTGCGACAGAAACACCTGACCTGTCAATTCTGACAGGAAATGCGCCCGTTTGAGCCGGTCCATAACAGGGCCTTTCACCTCCGACAGATGCAGTTTCACGTCCATCTCGCGTAGGCGTTCGTTGATCGCTTCAAGCGACTCAAGCGCGCTCAGGTCGATTTCGTTGATCGCGGAACATTGCAGGATGACATGGCGGATATTCTTGTCACCCGCGACGCGGTTCTGAATCTTGTCTTCAAGGAAACGGGCATTGGCAAAATACAGGCTCTCGTCCACCCGCAAGGTCACGATGCTGGGGTCGGTGATCACATCGTGGCGCAGGATATTGCGGAAATGTTCGGTGCCAGGCACTTGGCCCACTTCCGCGATATGCGGCTTGGACGATTTATAAAGGTGCAGCAGGATCGACAGGCCGACACCGGCGGACACACCAGCCTCGACCCCGAAAGCAAGGGTGATGATAATCGTGGCAAGCACGGCGGAAAAGTCGGCCTTGGAGTATTCCCAGCTGCGTTTGAGGATCGAGAAATCAACAAGGCTAAGCACGGCGACGATGATTGTGGCCGCAAGGGTCGCCTTTGGCAGGAAATAGATCAGCGGGGTCAGCGCCAAAGCGGCAATCGCAAGGCCGACAGCGGTAAAAGCCCCCGCGGCAGGCGTTTCCGCACCGGCATCAAAGTTGACAACAGAGCGCGAAAAACCACCCGTCACCGGAAAACCGCCGGTCAGGGATGCGCCGATGTTGGCGGCACCGAGCCCGATCAATTCCTGATCGGGATCGATCCGCTGGCGTTTCTTGGCGGCAAGTGTTTGTGCCACCGAGATGGATTCCACAAAGCCGATGATCGAGATCAGAAAGGCTGGCAGCAAAAGCTGGCCCAGCAAGGCAGGCGAGAAAGAGGGCAGGGTCAGTGGCGGCAGGCTTTGCGGGACCTCGCCGACGATCTTGACGCCGCTATCGGCCAATCCCAACCCCCAGACGGCCACAGTGGTGGCAACCACAACCGCGACAGGGCCGGTTTTCACCAGTACACCGCTCAACCCTTCGGAAAGCCCCAGTCGTTTCAGCAGCGGTTTCAGCCCCTTGCGGACCCAGAACAGAAACCCGGTGGCCAGAATGCCGATCATGGCGGTGATCCAGTTGGCTTGCGTGATATGTGCAGCAATCGACAAAACCAGTTCCAGCAGATTATGCCCTTCGGCCTCTATCCCCAGAATATGCTTGAGCTGACTGGCCGCGATAATCACGCCCGAGGCCGTGATAAAGCCCGCGATCACCGGATGCGACAGGAAGTTGGCCACAAACCCGAGGCGGAACAGCCCCATCGCCAACAAGATCACACCTGACAGGGCCGCAAGCGACAGGGCCGCGACCGCGTAGCCCATGGTGCCTTGTTCGACAATGTTGTTGAGCGCTGCGGCGGTCATCAGCGAAACGACGGCCACCGGACCGACAGCCAAGGCGCGACTGGTCCCGAAAACAGCATAAAGCATGATCGGCGCAATCGACGCATAAAGCCCCGCCTCTGGTGGCAACCCCGCCAAGAGCGCATAAGCAAGTGATTGCGGGATCAACATGATCGTCACGATCAGGGCCGCAACAAGGTCGCCTGACAGGTGCGCGCGATTGTACGCCCGCCCCCAAGTCAGAATAGGCAGGTAGCGCGTTAACGTATTTTTCATTGTCTTCTCGGATCAAATATTTGCCCCCGCTCGTCGCGGGGGCCTTGGTATTTGGGATTGCGGTCATCCGGTCACTTTGGTGTGGCCTCTGCCGTGCCTCTGACCGGATCATAGGGCGCGGCACGCGCGATGCATTGATCAAGCGCAACCAATCCTCATCGCTGGCAGGATTTGCGCTCTAGAGCGTGTCACATCTTGCAGGTGCGGATGCCAAAGAGCGTGTAAAGCGGACAAGACCCAAGCGCCGACGTTCCAACCATGACGATCCCGACGATCACGGCAACCGCCATGCCCAAGCCGGATTGCAGAAACCCGATGCCGCTGAAAAAGGGCGCTGCCAAAAGAAAGACGCCCAAGGCCAGACGAAGCACGCGGTCGATTGTACCCATATTTGTAGTCATTTGATTGATTCCTTCTGTCAGATGACCACAGCCTAGCGCTTTGCTTTGACATCCTTGGTGACATTGTCACCAAGCGTGACGATCGTTCAGGTGTTGTGATGGGCAAGCCGTTCCAGATGCTTCCGGTCAATCAGGCTCACACTGCCGCGCGCTTGCGCGATCCAGCCACGCCGCTGGAATTCCTGCAGTTGGCGCGACACGACCTCGCGCGCGGTCCCCAGTTCAACAGAAAGCTTCTGGTGGGTGGTGGTGACGATATCTTGCGTGTCGGCCAGGCTGATCAGTTTGTCCGCAAGACGAACATCAAGTTTTTGAAAGGCGACTTCGTCGATCACAAGAAACAGATCGGTAATGCGCTTGGAAAACGCGGCGAAGACAAAATCGCGGAATGACTTGGACCGGCCCACCAGATCATCAAACAGGGCCCGCGGGATTGCGGCGGCCTGCACCGCTGTTTCAGCCACGCCTTCGGCGGAATAATCCTCGTAGGCCAGCAAACAGGCTGTGGTCAGGACACAGCTTTCGCCAGCATGGATGCGATAAAGCACGATCTCATGGCCTGTCTCAGAAACCTGCTGGACCCTGACCGTCCCATCAAGCAGGAAAAGCATGTATTCGGGAGACTTTCCCGGACCAAAGATGGTTGTGCCTGAGGGTACCTCAAGAACAGAACTGCGTTGCACGATGAGTGCTTTATCGTCGGCCTCAAGACGCGAAAGTCCGGCAAAGCGGTCGATCCATTGTGTTTTTTCTGTCATCGGTCGGC
>CAYGMX010000383.1:0-3358 GCA_964351055.1 uncultured Loktanella sp.
CCCCGGTCCTGACCCCGACATCGCGATGCTGGTGACCGACGAACGCCCGCCGTGGACGGGTGGCGGGGCGAAATACGCCATCCCTGCGGTGCTGGAGCAGGTCAAGAAACACAAAACCACCCTCATCTTTCACAACACCCGCGCGCAGGCAGAGATTTTCTTTCACAACCTGTGGCTCGCCAATACCGACGATCTGCCCATCGGCATTCACCACGGCAGCCTATCCCGCGAACAACGCGAAAACGTCGAGGCGGCGATGGTCGCGGGTGATCTGCGTGCCATCGTCTGCACCGGCAGCCTGGATCTGGGGATCGACTGGGGCGATGTCGATCTGGTGATCCAGGTGGGTGCGCCCAAGAACGTCAAACGGCTGGTGCAACGGATCGGGCGGGCGAACCACCGCTATAACGCACCATCAAAGGCGCTTCTGGTGCCCGCCAACCGGTTCGAGGTCGTCGAGTGTGTGGCAGCGCTCGAAGCGGTCAAAGCCCATGATCTGGACGGTGATCCAAAAGGGGCGGGTCCGCGCGATGTATTGTGCCAGCATATCCTGATCACCGCCTGCGCAGGCCCATTTGACGCAGACCAGCTTTATCAAGAGGTCACGACTGTCGGGGCCTACCACAGCCTGACCCGTGCTGATTTTGACGATTGCCTCGATTTCTGCGCGACGGGTGGTTATGCGCTGCGCGCTTATGACAAATGGAAGCGCCTGCTGCAAAGGCCGGATGGCAAGTGGCAGTTGCGCGACCCGCGCGCGGCCCAACGTATACGTATGAACATCGGCACGATACAGGACACCGACACGCTCAAGGTGCGGCTCAAAGGCAATTTCAAACCCTTGGGCGAGGTGGAAGAGGCTTTTGCCGCGACACTGACCCAAGGCGATACCTTCCTGATCGGCGGACAGGTCGTGCGTTATGAAAACCTCAAGGAGATGACCGTCGAGGTCAGCCGCCGCGCTGACAAGACCCCCAAGATCGCGACCTTCATGGGGACCAAATTCGCAAATTCCACGCAACTGTCACAGCGCATCCTGCGCATGTTCGACCAACCCGACTGGCCCGGTCTGCCCGCCCACACCGCCGAATGGCTGGGCCTTCAACGGCGGTTTTCAAAACTCCCCGAAGCCGACCGCATCTTGGTCGAAAGCTTCCCCCACGAAGGGCGGCATCATATCTGCGTTTACGGATTTGCGGGGCGCAACGCGATGCAAACGCTGGGTATGCTGCTCACCCAAAGGATGGAGGAAACCGGCCTGCACCCGATGGGCTTTGTCGCGAGCGATTATGCGACGCTGATCTGGGGGCTGGACCCTGTGCATGATCCTGACCCGCTTTTCAAACCCGACAACATCCGCGCCGATTTCGAAACATGGCTCTCGGGCAATGCTGTGATGAAGAAAACCTTTCGGGGGGCGGCAACGATCGCGGGGCTGATCGAACGCAACCTGCCGCAGGCGCGCAAATCAGGGCGGCAGGCGACGTTCTCGTCCGACATCCTTTATGACACGCTGTCAAAATACGACCCCGACCACCTGATGCTGCGGATCACCCGCGAAGAGGCGCTACGGGGTTTGGTCGATTTCGGCCGGATCGAAGAAATGCTCACCCGCACCGCAGGCCGCATTGATCACCTGATCCTCGATCGCGTCACGCCGCTGTCCTTGCCGATGTTTCTCGAACGCGGGCGCGTGGCCGTGGCGGGGGCCGCGCAGGACAGGATACTGGAGGAAGAAGCAGCAAGGCTGATGGAACAGGCGGGCGTTGCCGCACTTTGAGCCTTGAACTGCTGTGCGGTTTGGCGCAAAGAACAGAGCATGAACAGCCATGATTTCACCTTTTGCGGCACAAGATGCCGCGCCCTGCCCTCTGGCGGGCTGTCGTTGCCGGATCACGGCACGCTTTGTGTCTCCGACCTGCATCTGGGAAAATCCGAACGGATCGCAAGGCGCAGTGGCGTAATGCTGCCCCCTTACGAGGTGCAGGAAACGC
This sequence comes from uncultured Loktanella sp., assembly GCA_964351055.1. GTDB lineage: Bacteria > Pseudomonadota > Alphaproteobacteria > Rhodobacterales > Rhodobacteraceae > Yoonia. The sequence goes on from CAYGMX010000383.1 coordinate 1,995, forward strand.
TGGAAAAGCTGGAACGCGACATCGACGCGACGCGGCCCGCCTGCGTGATCTGTCTTGGTGACAGTTTCGATGATCTGGATGCGGCGGCGGGCCTGCCGGACGCCATGCGCCTGTGGATGGCGCGGCTACAGGCAGGGCGCAAATGGGTCTGGATCGAAGGCAACCATGATCCGGGACCGGTTGATCTGGGCGGCACCCATCTGGCCGAAACAACTGTCGGCACGCTGACCTTCCGGCATATCGCGACGCAAGCCGCCGCCGAGGTATCCGGCCACTACCACCCCAAACACCGTATCGCCGGGCGCAGCAGACCCGCGTTTCTGGTAGACGACAAGCGGATGATCCTGCCCGCCTTTGGTGCCTATACGGGTGGCCTGTCAAGCCAATCACCCGACTTGCGCAGACTATTCAGCGCAGCGCCTTTAGCCATCCTGACCGGGCACAAAGCCATCCCTGTTCCCGTCGATTAGGCGGTCAGCCCCTCGGGTTCCGGCAATCCGTTGGCGCGGCAGCACGCGGTCAGCGTATTGGCCAGCAGGCACGCAATCGTCATCGGCCCCACACCACCCGGTACCGGCGTAATCGCGCCAGCGACCGCAGCACAACTGTCATAATCGGCATCCCCGACAAGGCGGGTGCCGCCATCTGGCTTTTCGATCCGGTTGATGCCCACGTCAATGACGGTCGCACCCGGCTTGATCCAGTCGCCCGTGACCATCTGTGGCCGCCCCACCGCCGCCACAACGATATCCGCCTGACGCACAACGCCGGGCAGGTCCTTTGTGCGGCTATGGGCAATCGTCACCGTGCAACTGTCACCCAGCAAAAGCTGGGCCATCGGCTTGCCCACGATGTTAGAGCGACCAATGACCACAGCATTCATCCCCGACAATGACCCATGATGATCGCGCAGCATCATCAGACAGCCCAGCGGCGTACAGGGCACCATGCTTTTCTGCCCGGTGCCGAGCAATCCAACGTTCGAAATATGAAACCCGTCCACATCCTTGGCCGGATCAATGCTGTTGATCACCAGATCACTGTCCAGATGGGCGGGCAGCGGCAGTTGCACCAGAATGCCGTGGATAGCAGGATCATTGTTCAACTGGTCGATGAGCGCCAACAAGTCCGCCTCGGAGGTCAGAACATCCAGCCTGTGCTCGACCGAGTGCATGCCGACTTCAACGGTCATCTTTCCTTTAGAACGGACATAGACCTGACTTGCGGGATCCTCACCAACCAGAACCACAGCAAGCCCGGGGGTGATGCCGTGATCAGCCTTCAGCTTGGCCACACCCTCGCCCACCAGACCGCGCACTTTGGCGGCAAAGGCTTTTCCATCAATCACTGTCGCTGTCATATCC